>JAOPZD010000036.1 GCA_025964295.1 Conexibacter sp. | reverse complement strand
GACGTCGCCGGCCAGGTCGCGGCCGATGGCGCCGGCGGCGACGACGCGGGCGCCGAGGCGGGCGAGGTCGACGGCCGTGCCGCCGGCGGTGCCCGCGGCGGTGATCCGGATCTCGTCGAGCAGCAGGCTGGTCTGGCCCTTGGGCAGCTCGGAGACCGGCCGGCCGAGGATGTCGATGATGTAGGTGCCGGCGGCCATCACCCTCGGGTGCGAGGCCTCCAGCGCGGCGCGCAGCGCGTCGTCGATCATCGCGGCACCGCCCCGAGGCCGTAGCGCAGGGCCCGGACCTGCTCGCGGACGGCGTGGAGGTCGTCGGCGTCCAGGACGCGCGGGCGGCCGGCGGCGATCGCGTGGTAGTAGACCGAGGCGACCCACTCCAGCTGGACGGCCATCGCCACGGCATGGCCGACGTCGCGACCGGTGACGACCGCTCCGTGGTTGGCCATCAGCGCGGCGCTGCGGCCGTCGAGGGCCTCGGTGACCGCCTCGGCCAGCGCGACGGTGCCGAAGGTCTCGTAGCGCGCGACGCGCACCGGGCCGCCGAACGCGGTGATCGCGTAGTGGATCGCCGGCAGCTCGTCGACCAGCGTGCCGACGATCGTCGCGTAGTGCGCGTGGGTGTGGACGATCGCGGCCGCGTCGGTGGCCGCGTAGATCGCGCGGTGCAGCGCGGACTCCGAGGAGGGCGCGCTGTCGCGCGCGTGGTCGGCCGCCGGCGCGCCATCGGCGAGCGCGACGTCGACGACGTCGCGCGGGTCGATGTCCTCGAGCTGCGCCCCGCGCGGCGTGATCAGCATCCGCTCGCCGCGCCGGACGCTGAGGTTGCCGGCCGAGCCGGGGACCATCCCGCTGCGCCCGATCGTCCGCGCGCCCTCGACGAGGGCGGCGCGGTCGCCGGCGTCGGTGGTGTCCACGGCGGCCATCGGTCAGCCGGCCCCGAGGGTCGCGCGGAGGTCGCCGAAGGCGGCGTCGGTGCGCTGCAGCGCGGCGTCGATCGTCGCCTCGTCGTGCGCGGTGGAGAGGAACCAGTTGTGCACCGGGTGCAGGTAGACGCCGTGGTGCGCGCAGAGGCCCGCCCAGGCGCGGGCCTTGGCGAACTCCGGGTCCTCGCCGAAGAGCAGCAGCGGCATCTGCGGCGGCCCGCTGATGCTGACCGCGAAGCCGTGCGCCGCGGCCTGGGCGGCCAGGCCCTCCTGCAGCTGGGCGCCCGAGGCGCGCATCGTCGCGATGCCGTCGGTCTCCTTGAGGATGCGGATGGTGGTCAGCGCGGCGGCGATCGGCGCGCCGGCCAGCCAGAAGGAGCCGGTGGCGACGATGCGCCCGGCGGCGTCGCGGTAGCCGTCGTTGCCCAGCAGGACGGCGAGCGGGTAGCCGTTGGCCAAGGACTTGCTCCAGGCGCTGAGGTCCGGGCGCACGCCGACGGCCTCCCAGCTGCCGCGCAGGTCGAGGCGCAGGCCGCCGCGGACGTCGTCGAGGATCAGCGCGGCGCCGACGCGGTCGCAGATCTCGCGCACGCCGCGGGCGAACGCGGGGTCGACGGGGTCCTGGTCGGTGAAGACGTCGTGGCGGTGGGGCGTGCAGACGATCGCGGCGATGTCGTCCTCGCCGGCGGCGATCACGGCGGCCTCGACCGAGTCGAGGTCGTTGTAGTCGAAGAACACCGTGTTGAGGTGGTCCTCCGGCGTCGTGCCGGCGGCCTCGGGCGGCAGCGCCCAGGCGGAGATCCCGTGGTAGGAGTTGCGCGCCATCAGGACCTTGCGGTGGCCGGTCTGCGCGCGGGCCGTCGTCAGCGCCAGGCCGGTCGCGTCGGTCCCGTTCTTGGCGAACATCGCCCAGTCGGCGTGCGGGACCTGGTCTACGAGCAGCTCGGCGAGCTCGACGGTCTCGGGGCCCGGGCCGTTGAGGACGTCGCCCCGCGCCGCGGTCGACGCGGCGACCGCGTCGACCTCGGCGTGGGCGTGGCCGAGGAGGATCGGCCCGAACGTGCACATCAGGTCGATGAACTCGCGCCCGTCGACGTCCCAGACCCGCGCGCCTGCGCCCCTTGCGAAGAACTGCGGGTAGTCGTCGGTGAAGCGGCTCGTGCTGAGGTGGCCGTACATCCCGTTGGGGATGACGCGGCGGGCGCGCTCACGGTAGGCGAGATCGCGCGCCCTCGATGAGTGCACGGGTGTAGTAGTCAAGAGTGGCTCTCCATTCGCCGGCCACAGGGAAGGTGACCTGGCGCAGGTCGTCTTATCTCAGACGTCCAAAATAAAGTCAAGCCAATCGGCAGCCCCCACACCGATTGTGGAGAACCCGCACATGTACCGGTTGTCCTAGATGGTCGTGAGGTCGCGGGCGCGCTCGCGCATGGCGGTGCGCAGCGCCTGGACCGCGGGGCGCTGGGCATCGACCGCGCGCGTGGCCATGAAGATCGTGCGGTCGACGCTGCCCTCCGCGATCGCGCGCACCGCGATCCCGCGGCGGCCGTCGAGGCCGACCAGGCGCGGCATCAGCGTCACGGCCTCGCCCGCGGCGACCAGCGCGAGGCTGATGACGCTGTCGTTCGTGCGGTGGCGGACGTCGGGGTCGAAGCCGCCCAGCTCGCGGCAGGCGCGGGTGGTCACCTCGTCCCAGCCGGCCCGCGGATGGCCGGTGACCCACGCCTCCTGGGCCAGCTCGGCCAGCGGGACGGCCTCGCGGTGGCGCCGCGCGGCGGGATGGCGCACGGGCAGCGCGATCGCGACGGCGTCGCGGCAGAGGTCCTCGCGCTCGACGCCCGCGGGGCGCGGCCGCGGCTGGTGCTGCCACTCGTCGGCGAGCACGAGGTCGACGTCGCCGAGCGCCAGCGCGGGCAGCGACTGCTCGGGCTCGGCCTCCACGAGCTCGCAGCGCAGGTCGGGCGCCGCGGCGGCGAGCGTCCGGAAGACCGGCACGGCGAGGGCCAGCGCCATCGACTGAAACGACGCGACCCGCGCGCGGCCCGCCACGCGTCCGGCGCCCGCCGCCAGCTCGGCCTGCGCCAGCTCGGCGCGCTCCAGGAGCGCCTCGGCGTGACTGACCAGGACGAGCGCGTCGTCGGTCAGCCGCACGCCGCGGCCGGCGCGCTCGAGCAGCGGCCGGCCGGCCTCGCGCTCGAGCACCGCGAGCTGCTGGGAGACGGCCGAGGGCGTGTACCGCAGCGCGTCGGCGACCGCGGCGACGGTCCCGCGGGCGTGCAGCTCGCGGAGCAGGCGCAGGCGGCGGAGGTCGAGCATCGTGAAGCGACACTACTGATTGGCCTTCATCAACCGGCATCGCTTCTACGCAGTCGCCTGCGCGAGCATCCGCCCCATGCCTCGTGCCGGCGCCGTCTTCGTCCTCGCCTCGGCCGCCGCCTTCGGCGCCCTGGGCGTCTTCGGCAAGCTCGCCTACGAGGAGGGCGCCTCGGTCGGGACGCTGCTGGCGGTGCGCTTCCTGATCGCCGCCGCGCTGCTGTGGATCGCCGTGGTGGCCGGCGGCCGGCTCGGCGCGCTGCGGGCGCTCCCGCGCCGCGACGCCGCGCTGGCCCTGGCACTGGGCGCGCTCGGCTACAGCGCGCAGGCCGGCGGCTACTTCGCCGCGCTGGAGCGCCTCGACGCGTCGCTGCTGGCGCTGCTGCTCTACACGTTCCCGGTCATGGTCACGGTGACGGCGGTCCTCATCGGCCGCGAGCGGGCCGGCCGCCGGACGGCCGTGGCGCTGGCGCTGTCGTGCAGCGGGATCGTCCTGGTCCTGGCGGGTACGGCCGGCGGGGCGCTGGATCCGGCCGGGACCGCGCTCGGGCTCGGCGCCGCCGTGGTCTACAGCGCCTACATCTTGATCTCCGAGGGCGTGGCCGCACGGATCGGCGCCCTGGCGCTGAGCACGCTGGTGTGCACCGGCGCGGCGGTGACGCTGACGGCCGGTGCCTTCGTGACCGGCGAGCTGCACCCGGGCGCGGTGAGCGCGAAGGGCTACGGCTGGCTGGCGGCGCTCGCGGTCGTCTCGACGGTCGGCGCGGTCGCGCTGTTCTTCGCCGGCCTGGCGCGCGTCGGACCGTCGGCGGCGTCGATCCTGTCGACGCTGGAGCCGGTGGTGACGGTCGTCCTGGCCTCGGCGATCTTCGGCGAGTCGCTCGGCCCGGCGCAGCTGGTGGGCGGCGCGCTCGTGCTGGCGGCGGTGGTCGTC
>JAOPZD010000029.1 GCA_025964295.1 Conexibacter sp. | reverse complement strand
GACGACCACGCGCCGCCGCGCGCGCGGCGCGGTCCGCGGCGACCACCCGCTGGAGATCGCGTTCCTGGAGGCCTTCGCCCGCGTCGTGGGCGATGACGTCACGGTGGTGGCCGACATGTGCATCCCCGGCTACTGGCTGGCGGCGATGTACGCGCCGTCGGGCCCGCGGCGCTTCCAGTACCCGATGGGCTGGGGCACGCTGGGCTACGCGTTCCCCGCCGCGCTGGGCGCCGCGGCGGCCGGGCCGACCCTCTCGGTCTCCGGCGACGGCGGCTTCCTGTTCGCCTGCGGCGAGCTGGCGACCGCCCAGCAGGAGCAGCTGCCGCTGACCGCGCTGGTCGTCGACGACGGCGGCTACGGGATGCTGCGTTTCGACCAGCGCCACAGCGGCGCCGAGACCTACGGCGTCGACCTCGCCACGCCGGACTTCGTCCGCCTGGCCGGCGCGTTCGGGATCCGGGCGTCGGCCGTCGACGGCTTGCGCGACGACTTCGCCGCCGAGCTGGCGGCCCACCTCGCCGATCCGGCGCCGACGCTGCTGGTCGCGCGGGCGGCGCTCACGCCGCCACCGACGACGTCGCCGCTGTGGCATCGCCAGGGTCCGCCGGCGTGGGCGGACCCGCTGGCGGGGCTGGGCTGAGGCGCGTTGTCTCGTTGCCTCGTGGCGTCCGGCGCGGGCGCCGGTGGTGCTGCGGAGCGCGGTGCGTCGGCAATGACAGGGTGAAGGGGAGCGCGGGCGCGGTCGTCCGCCGACGCTGTGGGCCGGGGGCTCAGTGGTGAGTGGCAGCTGACCCGCGTATATCGCGGGTTAGCTGTGCTTCAGTTTCCTCACCATCGCCTGGGGCGAGATCGAGGCCCAGATCTGCCCCGCCCCGGGACGTTGGCGGACGACGCCAGGCGCTCCGCACCCTCCTGGTCGCTCTCACTCCGTCATTGCCGACAGACCACGTCACGCGGAACCCTCGACGCCCGAGCTGGACGCCACCGACGCCCGCGGCCGGCGTCCGCGCGCGCCCTACGCCTCCGGCACCCGCGCCAGCTCGCGCGGGGCGATCCGCGACAACAACGTCCGCGCGGCCGCGATGACCAGCCCGCGGTCGTACGCCGTGGCGAACGTGAAGCGCCGGTCGCCCTGCGGGCAGCCGGTGTCGCCGAGGTCGCGCGCGACGAGCGCGCCGGCGAAGTGCGGGCCGAGCACGATGACCGACCACTCCCCGGCGAGCGCGTCGTCGGCCGCCAGCTGCGCGCCGCGGACGCCGTGGACCGGCTCCTCGGAGAGACCGACGCCGAAGGCGGCGACCAGCGACGAGCGTCGCGCCAGCGCCTCGTAGCGGCGCACGGTCGCCGGCGTGAAGTGGCGCGCGTCCTGGAAGGCCGACAGGATGACCGCGCCCTCGCCGATGCGCAGCGCGCGCTCCTCGAGGTGGTGGCTCATCGGCAGCAGCAGGCGCTTGGTCGCCTCGCCGACCACCCGCTCGGCGGCGACGACCGAGAACGGGGTGTCGCCGGGCAGGAGGGGCGCGGCGGCCGTGCGGCGCCCGACGCGGGACGGCTTCTCGACG
The DNA here is from genome assembly GCA_025964295.1 of Conexibacter sp. The sequence continues at coordinate 3,231 of JAOPZD010000029.1, read as the reverse complement.
CGCGGCAGCGGCGCGGGGCGGCCCCACAGCCAGCCCTGGCCGAGCGTCGCGCCGAGCGTGCGGGCGATCGCCAGGTGCTCGTCGGTCTCGATGCCCTCGGCGAGGACGTGCGCGCCGGTGCGCTCGCGCTCGGCGGCGACGGCGGAGACGATCGCGGCCTGGTCGGTCGAGGGCCGGTCCTGGACGAGGCGCAGGTCGAGCTTGACGATGTCGGGCTCGACCAGCGGCAGCAGCGCGAGCGAGCGGACGTCGGCGCCGAGGTCGTCCAAGGCGATCCCGGCGCCGCCCGCGCGGGCCTCGGCGATCGTGTGGATCAGCTCGGCGGGCCGGGCGGTGACGGCGCGCTCGGTGATCTCGAGGACGAGGTCGAGCTCCTGCTGCGCGCGGGCCCACAGGCCGGCGTGCTCGGGCGGGCACGGGGTGCCGATCGCGGCCGGCTCGCCGTTGACGAACAGCGAGGCGTCGCGGCCCAGCCCGGCGTCCAGCGCGCCGCGCACGGCGGCCAGGCGGCAGACCCAGTCGAGCTCGACGGTGCGCCCGGCGGCGGCCGCCGCGGCGAAGAGGCGATCGGGGCGGTGCAGCGGCGAGCCCTCGGGCCCGCGCGCCAGCGCCTCGTAGGCCAGGGTCTCGCCCGAGGCGAGGTCGACGATCGGCTGGTAGAGCGCGACGATCGCGCCCGCGGCCAGGATGCGGTCCAGCTCGCCGGCCGCGGCGCCCGGGTCGAACGCGTCGTCGGCGACGAGGACCGCGTCGCCGCTGGCGGTGCGGTGCACGCGGACGGTGTCCTTGCCGGCGGCCTTGGCCGACTCGACCGCGACGTCGGCGTCGTGCAGCAGGTCGGCCGAGGTCGTCGTGGTGCCCTGGCGGTAGAGCCCGATGCCGATGCTCGTGCGGATCTCCAGGCGCAGGTCGCCGACGACGTGGGGCGCCTCGCGCACGGCGGTCTGGATGCGGGCGGCCAGCTCCTTGGCGACGCGCTCACCGTCGCCGACGGGCAGGTCCTTGAGCAGCAGCGCGAACTCGTCGCCGCCGACGCGGGCGAGGAGATCCTGCGGCCGGACGACCGAGCGCAGGCGGTCGGCCGCGACGCGCAGCAGCGCGTCGCCGGCCTGGTGGCCCCACTTGTCGTTGACGCGGCGGAAGTCGTCGAGGTCGATCTGCAGCAGCGCGATCTCGGTCTCGTGCACGCGCGCGCGATGCATCGAGGAGCGCAGCTCGTCGTGCAGGGCCGAGCGGTTGGCCAGGCCGGTCAGCGCGTCGAAGTAGGCGAGCTCGTGCAGGCGCGCGTGGACGCGCATGCGGTCGGTGACGTCGCGCTGGGTGCCCAGCCAGCGCGTGATCGCGCCGGCCGCGTCGCGCTCGGGGGCGATCGCGACCTCGTTCCAGAACGGCGTGCCGTCGGCGCGGTAGTTCAGCAGCGTCACGTAGGCGTCGCGGCCGGCGGCGATCGCCTCGGTCAGGATCGAGATCGAGCGCGGGTCGGTGTCGGGGCCCTGCAGCAGCTTGGGGCTGCGGCCGAGCACCTCGGCCGCGCCGTAGCCGGTCAGCAGCTCGAAGCCGGGGCTGACCCAGCTGATCGGCAGGCCGGGCGCGTGCGGGTCGACCGCGACGATCGCGGCGAGCCCGTCGAGGTCAGGATGAGAACGATCCATGCACCACCGCTATCGGCCGCCGTCCGGGATCCGATAGCCCTGGTGTCTGCCACCTGGCGCGCCAGGCTCGTCCTGCAACCGGAAGCCCAGGTCGGCGTCGACGTCGTCGACGTCCATCTGCGCCTTCTGCAGCTTCCCGGCGTAGTCCCAGTTCATCGACTGCCAGCGGGTGAACTGGTCCAGGACCCAGACCCCGGACTGGCGCGAGCCGTTGCCCGAGCGGCCGTTGCCGCCGAAGGGCAGGTGCGCCTCGGCGCCGCTGGTGGAGTTGTTGACCGAGACCATCCCCGCGCTGACGCGCTCGCGGAAGCGCAGGGCGCTCGTCGGGTTGGTGGTGTAGATCGCCGAGGAGAGGCCGTAGCCGTGGCCGTTGGCGAAGGCGATCGCCTCGTCGAAGTCGCCGTAGCGTGCGACGCCGACCAGCGGGCCGAACGTCTCGGTGTTGGCCAGCTCGTCGTCGATCCGGACGCCCGCGACGATCGTGGGATGCACGAACAGCCCGCGGGCCGGATCGCCGACGAAGCCCGCGCGCGGGTTGTCGGCGGTGATGCGCCCGACGCCCGTCGAGCCCGAGATCGCGTGGTGGTCGCCGATCAGCCCGAGGTGGTCGTCGACGAAGCGCTCGAGGAACTTCTCGTGGATGAGCGGGCCGTAGAGGACGTCCTGGGTCGGGTCGCCGATCGGCGCCGTCTCCACCGCGCGGGTCAGCCGCGCGAGGAAGTCGTCGTGGACGGCGTCGGCGACGATCGCCGTGCCCAGCGACGTGCAGCGCTGGCCGGCCGTGCCGAAGCCGCCGAACAGCGCGCCCTCGACGGCGAGGTCGAGATCGGCGTCGGCGGTCACGACCATCGGGTTCTTGCCGCCGAGCTCCAGGCACGGGCTCTGCAGGTGGCGGCCGCAGAGCGCGCCGATCTCACGCCCGACCGCCGAGGAGCCGGTGAAGCCGACCTTGTCGACCAGGCCCTCCTCCAGCGCGCGCTCCAACCCCGCGAACGTCGTCGGGCCGTCGGCCTGCACGACGCTCAGCACGCCGGGCGGCAGGCCGCCGGCCTGGAACAGCGCACCGAGCGCCTCGCCCAGGGCGGGCGTGTAGTCGGCCGGCTTCCAGACCACCGTGTTCCCGCACAGCAGCGCCGGGACGAGGTACCAGGACGGCACGGCCACCGGGAAGTTCCCGGCCGTGATGATCGCCGCCACGCCGACCGGCACCCGGAAGGTGAACAGCTGCTTGTCGGGCATCTCGCTCGGCACGGTCTGGCCGTAGAGGCGGCGCCCCTCGCCGAGGAAGAAGTCGCAGGTGTCGACGATCTCCTGGACCTCGCCCAGCGCCTCGGGATACGGCTTGCCGATCTCGCGCGTGACCAGGCGGGCCAGCGCCTCCTTGTTGGCCTCGACGATCCGGCCGATCTGCTGGATGGCGCGGCCGCGGCGCGGCGCGGGCGTCGCGGCCCATGCCGGGAAGGCGCGGGCGGCGGCGGCGACTGCGTTATCGACATCGGCGGCGGAGCCGAGCGTGACCTGTTTGCTGACCTTGCCGGTCGATGGGTCGGTGATGGGCGCAAAGCCGTTGCCGCCAGCG
>JAOPZD010000669.1 GCA_025964295.1 Conexibacter sp. | reverse complement strand
GCGCACCTCGACGCCGGCGCCGACCACGTCTGCGTCCAGCCGGTCGGCGCGCCGGTCGCGACGGCCGTGGCCGAGCTCGAGCAGCTCGCCCCCGCGCTGCTGGCGCTCTAGAAGTCGTCGGGGTCCGGCTCGTCCTCGGTGAAGATCGTCTTCAGCGGGTGGCGCAGCAGGACCCCGAGCTTGCCGCGATCCTCGGCGTCGAGCGTGAAGTAGACGGCGATCGCGCCGATGCCGATCGCGAACGCGCCCGCCCCGGTGGCCAGCAGGATCTGGGTCGTGCCCGACGCGAGGATCGTGGTCATCGGCCGACGGTAGCGACCTCCCGGGCGGGCGTGCGCCGGGATGCGGGCTCCAGGAGCCGCTCCCCCGCCGCGCCGAAGCCGAGCCCGAGCGCCAGCCACAGCGTGGCGTTGATCCCCAGCGACGCCAGGCGGAAGCGGTAGAGCACGTCGGCCGGGAAGCCGGCGGGCGTCTCGTGGACGGCCGGCAGGATCAGCTCGGCGGCCGCGACGACGGCGACCAGGACGGCGCCCGCGGCGATCGCGGCGTTCCAGGCGCCGGCGCGCGGGAGCAGAGTGCGGCGCACGCGCCCCGCGGCGACGAGCGCCAGGACCGTGATCGCGATCATCGCGAAGAACAGCGCCGTGCGCCGGTCGATGGTGTCGGGGCTGCCGACCGTCGGCGGGTTGGCGGGGTACTTGGTGAACGGGATCAGCGTGATCGCCGTGAACGCCCCGAGCGCGAGCAGCGCGGCGGTCGCCCGGGCGCCGATCGCGCCGACCCGGCCGTAGGCATAGGCGAACACGAGGCCGAGCAGGCCACCGAGCGCGACGCCCGTGGCGACCGTCCCGGTCAGCAGGCCCAGCGTGCGCTGCACGCCGCGGCTGACGACCTCGTGGCCGGCGGGCTCGTGGCGCAGCGCCGCGAGGTGGTCCTCGAAGTCGATCGCGTGCTGGACCTGCGGCTCGCCGAAGACGTAGGCGAACGCGAACGCGAGCAGGCCGGCGCCGAGGCCGGCGAGCAGGCCCCGGACCAGCAGGGAGCGCACCATGGGACGCGGGCCGCCGCTCAGTGGCAGGGGAAGCCGAGCAGGTGCCGGGCGTCGTGCACGAACTCGTGGACGCCGGTGCCCGCGATCATCGACAGCGCGCCCTCTTCGGCGCCCACGAAGTAGATGATGATCATGAGCACGAGCCCGCCGAACAGGGCGTAGGGCACCAGCTCACGGGGCGAGGCGACGGGGACCGGCGCGGTGCCGGCGGCCGGGCGCTCGAGCGCGACTTCGGACATCTGGGGTTCCTCCTCGGGATGACGCGTCCCGTACGTGGTTGCAGGAAGCGCGCGGGAGGGAGTGTCTGGCTCCCGGGGCACCTGCCCCGGTCACAGTGGCGCGACCGCGCCGGACTCACACCGGCTTCCTCGCTCCTCACACGTGCGCGGCAGATCCTATGCGATCGCGCAAGCGCGGCCGAGGGCGGCAGCCGGTCGCCGGTTGCCGCTCAGCGCCGCCGACCGCATAGGTTGTGCCCGTGCCAAACGCCGCTCCGTCGCGCGACGACGTCCGTCGCGCCCGCTCCATCGTCCTGTCCGGCGAGATCCTTCGGATCGAGCTTGAGGTCCAGCCGATCGTTCCCGACGCGCCGCAGGGCTGGAGCGCGGCGCTCACCGACGCCAAGCTGCGCGCCGAGATCGTCGCGAAGGTGGACGCCGCGGCGAAGAAGGCGCTCGGCAAGGGGTTCGTGACGCTCATGCACCCGCCGACCGGCGCGACGGACATCCGCGTCTCGCTGCACGCCCAACAGCGCGGGCCCGCGGCGTTCCTCGAGGACGACGGCGCCAAGCTCGAGACCAAGATCCTGGACTTGCTGAGCCGGATCAGCCGCAAGCTGTCAAAGCTCCTGACGACCCGGACCTCCACCACCGTGACCGTCGTCGGCCAGTGGAGCGCGGCGGACGGCTTGGAGATCGTCGACTCGCCGCCGACCGTCTCGGGTCCGGCCCTGGAGATCGAGAACCAGGTCGAGGTCGCGAGGTCCTTCAAGGCCAGGCTCGACTTCGTGGGTGCGATCGGAGCGGCCGGCGTCCTGCTCATGCCGCTGCTGGCGCTGGTCGCCGTCCTGGCGCTGGACGACAACAACCGGCTCCTGGCGCTCCTCCCGGGGGGATACGCCCTCCTCTTCGCGTGGCTCGTCTGGCTGGCGCGAAACCGCCGGCACGATCTCGATCTCCGGGTCGAGGATCTCCGCGACCAGCAGGATCTGGTCGAGTTGGTCGCCGAGGACCGCGAGCGGCGCGCGCAGAAGCTCTTTCAGGTCCACAGCCGCCAGCTCAAGCGCTACTACGATCAGGCGCTGCGGCACCGCGGCGTGATCTTCGCCTCGGGCCTGCTGTGCATCTTCGGTGGCTTTGCCGTGGTCGGCGCCGCGTTCGTCGTCATCGCCCACGCCGACGACACCACGGAGAAGATCGTCGCGGCGGCCCTCGGCGCGATCGGCGGCGTGCTCGCGAACTTCATCGCCGTGATCTACCTCCGCATGTTCTCGCAGACGGTCGACTCGATCGGCGCGTTCCACGACCGCCTCGTCGTGACCCATCACCTGCACTTCGCCAACTTCCTGCTTGCCAAGGTCGGCGACGCCCGCATGCGGGACGAGGCGCTGGCCACCGTGAGCACCACCATCGCCGAGCTCGACGTGGCGCACCCGTCCAAGGAGCCACCGGAGCCGAAGGGCTAGCGCCGCCGCTGCGAAGAAGCGCGTGCGGCTGCCGCTGCCCCGTTAGCTGGTGCTCGTCGCGCGCGAGCGCTCGACGAGGTCGGCCAACCGCACCAGCTTGACGCGCGGGCGGCCGTGGGGCTCGCCGGCGGACTTCTCGTGCGCGTCGATCGCCTCCCAGCCGGCCCAGGTGACGGAGTCCGGCGCGCGCTCGGCGTAGAAGGCGGCGATCGCCTCGGGGTCGGTCAGCGCCGGCGTGTTGAGCCGGCCCGCGTCGCGGTCCTCGACGATGCGGGCGACGGTGTCGGCGGCGTCCTTCTTGTTGGTGCCGATGACGCCGGAGGGGCCGCGCTTGATCCAGCCGACGACGTACTCGCCGCGGTGGGCGTCGCCGGACTCGGCGCAGACGCGGCCGCCGGTGTTGCGGATCAGGCCGCGGCGGGCGTCGAACGGGACGTCGTCGACGGGCTTGCCGCGATAGCCGATCGAGCGCAGGACCAGGCCGGCCTCGATGACCTCCTCGTTGCCGGTGGCGACGGCGCGCAGGCCCCCGTCCTCGGTCTGCACGATCTCGTTGCGCACGACGCGCACGCCGGTGACCGGGCCGTCGTCGCCCTCGCCGAGGATCTCGACGGGCGAGCGCAGGAAGCGCAGGATGACGCGGTGCGAGGCCTCCTTGGGACCCGCATCGGCGTACTGGCGCAGGATCTCGACGTTCTTGCGGGCCGTGATGTCGGCCTCCTCCGCCAGCCACTTCGCGGAGTGCTCGTCGAGGTCGAGGTCGGTCGCGTCGACCTCGACGCCCGCGCGCTGCAGCTCGGCCAGCTCGCGCAGCTCGGGGTTGGTGAACGCCGCCTGGGCCGGGCCGCGGCGGCCGAGCAGGACGACCTCCTCGACCTCGGACTCGGCGAGGACCTCGATCGCGTGGTCGGCCGTGTCGGTCGGCGAGAGCTCGTCGGGATGCAGGACGAGCATCCGCGCGACGTCGATCGCGACGTTGCCGTTGCCGACGACCACCGCGCGCTTGACCGACAGGTCGTACTCGTGGTCGGCCGCGTCGGGGTGGCCGTTGTACCACCCGACGAACTGCGTGGCCCCGTGCACGCCCGGCCGGTCCTCGCCCGGGATCCCGAGGCGGTTGTCGTCGGAGGTGCCCAGCGCGTAGAGCACGACGTCGTAGCGCTCGAGCAGCTCGGCGCGGGTGACGTCGCGGCCCAGGACCACGCCGCCGAAGAACCGGAAGCCGTCCTTGCGCGCGGTCTTCTCGTAGACGCGCGTGACGGCCTTGATCTTCGGGTGGTCGGGCGCGACGCCCGCGCGCACGAGCCCGAACGGGGTCGGCAGCGCGTCGAGCAGGTCGACCGCGAAGCCGGCGCCGAGCAGCTGGTCGGCGGCGTAGAACCCGGAGGGCCCGGCGCCGACGATCACCGCCCGGGGCGCGTCGGCGGGGGTGGCGGAGTCAGGGGCGATGGCGTCGGTCATGAGAGGGATCCACGGTGGTTCGCGGGATCCCCGACTCTAGCGATCGGATATGGGAGGAGGCTGTGCGGCACAAGGGCTCCGGCGCCGCTGAGGGTCGCGCCGGAGCCCCCGTGGGGGAGTCCGCACCTGGATCCAGGTCTGGGGAGAAGGGGTCAGTGCCGCGGCCGCGGCCGAGGCCTAGGACTTGATCGAGCGCTGGTACTGCATGACCGCCAGCGGCGCGCAGACCACGACGATGCCGACCGCCCACAGCAGCGTGTAGGCCACGGGATGCTGCAGCGGCCAGGCGCCGTCGGCCGGCGGCACGCCGCCCGGGTTCTCGAACAGGTGGCGCAGCGCGTTGGCCAGCGACGACGTCGGGTTCCACTCGGCGATCGTCTTGAGCACCGACGGCAGCGTCGAGGTCGGCACGAACGTCGAGGCGATGAACGTCACCGGGAAGATCACGACGAACGCGACGCCCTGCACGCCCTCGGGCGTCTTGACGAGGCTGCCGAGCAGCACGCCCACCCAGATCATCGCGAACGAGAACACCACCATCAGCCCGTAGGCGCCGAGGACGTCCAGCACGCCGGAGTGGATCCGCCAGCCGACGACGAAGCCGGTGACCGTCATGAAGCCGATCGGCAGGAACGCGCGGATCAGGTTGGCCACCGCGTGGCCCGCGAGCACGCTGGAGCGCGGGATCGGCAGCGAGTGGAAGCGGTCGATCGCCCCGTTGTTGCGGTCGTTGGACAGCGCGAGCGCGACGCCGAAGCAGCCGAAGACGATCGTCTGGGCGAAGATCCCGCCCATCAGGAACTCCTTGTAGCTGCCGCCGCCGGGCACCTTGATCGCGCCGCCGAAGACGAACGCGAACAGGAGCACGAACATGACGGGCTGGATCGTCGCGTCCGACAGCGCCTCGGGCTGGCGGCGCATGTGCAGGAGCCCGCGCCGCGCGATCACCCACGTGTCGGACAGGAAGGTGGCGCGGGCGGACGCGGGGCGCCCTGAGGCGGGCGCGGGCGCGGCGCCGGCGGTGGCGGCCTGCGTGCTCATCGGTGCTCCTCGGAGATGGCGGGGACGGGGACGGCCTCGGCGCGCTCCTCGGCCTCCATCGGCGCGCCGGTCAGCGTGAGGAAGACGTCGTCGAGCGTCGGCTGGCCGAGCCCGAGGTCCTCGACGGCGATCTCGGCGTCGCCGAGGGCCTCGGCCAGCGCGCCGATCGCGGCGACGCCACCGCCGTCGGAAGCCGGCGCGACGACCGAGCGCTCGCCCACGTCGATGACCGGCGCGTGGCCGGCGACCCGCTCGACGAGCGACGCCACGGCATCGAGGTCCTCGCGGCGCGCGACGACGACGCGCAGCTGGTCGCCGCCGACCTGGCGCTTGAGCGACCGCGCGTCGCCGCGCGCGATGACGCGGCCGTGGTCGACCACGACGATGTCGTCGGCGAGCCGATCGGCCTCCTCGAGGTACTGCGTGGTCAGCAGGATCGTGGCGCCGCCGGCGACGAGCTCGTCGAGCACGTCCCAGAGGTCGTTGCGCGCCCGCGGGTCCAGGCCCGTGGTCGGCTCGTCGAGGAACAGCACCTCGGGCTGGGCCACGAGCGTGGCCGCCAGATCGAGCCGGCGGCGCATGCCGCCGGAGTACTCCTTGACGAGCTTGCCGGACGCGTCGGTGAGCGCGAACTGCTCGAGCAGCGTCGTCGCGCGCTCGCGCGCGACCCTGCGGCCGAGGTGGTGCAGCTCGCCGATCATGACGAGGTTCTCGTGGCCGGTCAGCAGGCCGTCGACGGTCGCGTCCTGCGCGGCCAGGCCGAGGCTGCGCCGCACCGCGACGGGGTCGCGGACGACGTCATGGCCGGCCACGTAGGCCGTGCCGGCGTCGGGGAGCGTGAGCGTCGTCAGGACGCGGACGGCCGTGGTCTTGCCGGCGCCGTTGGGGCCCAGCAGCGCGCACACGGCGCCGCGGGCGACGTCGAGGTCGACCCCGTCCAGCGCGTGCTTGGGGCCGTAGCGCTTGACGAGCCCACGGGCTTCGATGGCGTTCGGGGTCACACCGGGAGCCTTGCATGTCCCACGGAACTTTTCAATGGGTGTAAACTTCTCGTCATGGAATCTTCTTCTGCCGCGCAGGAGGTCGGCGTCCCGCCCGCCGGCCTGCGCGCCTGGAAGAAGGCGCGCACGCGCACCACGATCTCCGACGTCGCCACGGGCCTGTTCATGCGCGACGGGTTCGAGGCGGTGACCGTCGCGCAGATCGCCGCCGCGGCCGAGGTCTCGGTCAAGACGGTGTTCAACTACTTCCCCTCCAAGGAGGACCTGTTCTTCGACCGCGCCGACGACGTCATCGGTGCGGTGATCGACGCGATCGTCGAGCGGCCCGCGGGCGAGACGATCGTGGGCGCGCTGCAGCGCCTCTTCGCCGACCGCCGCGTGCCGTTCGACGCCTCCGGCTGGCGCGGGCTGCGCGACCCCGAGGGCTACCAGCGCTTCCGCCGCTACCTGGAGACCGAGGAGGCCTCGCCCGCGCTGCGCACGCGCCGCCTGGTCATCGGCGAGCTGTGGACCGCGCGGCTGACGCAGGTGCTGACCCACCAGCTCGCGCTGCCCGGCGGCGACCCGCGCGCCGCGACGCTGGCGACGCTCGTGATCGCGGCGATGAACCTGCGCGCGCGCACGCTGTCGGCCGCGATCGCGGCGGGGCTCAGCGCGCGGACCGTCGAGCGCCGCGTGCGCGCGGTGGTCGACGAGGCCTTCGGGCGCCTGGCCGTCGCGTTCGCCGACATCGACCTGCCGCGCCCGCCGGTCGCCTGAGCGCGCCGCCCGCTATACCGGACGCCATGGCCGAAC
>JAOPZD010000602.1 GCA_025964295.1 Conexibacter sp. | reverse complement strand
TCGCACGAGCTGCGCTCCCCGCTGACCTCGATCAAGGGCTTCGTCGAGCTGCTGCGCGCCGGCGAGGGCCTCGACGACCGCCAGCGCGAGTTCCTCGACATCGTCCTGGTGTCGACCAACCGCCTGGTCGACCTCGTCAACGACCTGCTCGACGTCGCGCGCCTGGAGGCCGGGCGCGTCGAGGTCCACCGCCGGCCGGTCGACGTCGCCGAGGTCCTCGAGGACGTCACGACGCTGCTGCGCGGGCGCATCGAGACCAAGCACCAGCACCTGGTCGTCGAGGTCGCGCCCGACACGCCGCGCGTCCTGGCCGACGCCACGCGCCTGCGCCAGATGCTCACCAACCTGGTGACCAACGCGCACCTCTACACCGACGAGGGCGGGTCGCTGATCCTGCGCGCGAGCCGCATGCCGGCCGGCGTCCGGATCGAGATCACCGACACCGGACGCGGCATGACGGCCGCCGAGCTCGAGCACGTCTTCGAGCGCTTCTCGCGCGGATCGGGGTCGACCGGGACGCCGGGCACCGGCCTCGGGCTGTCGATCGTCAAGTCGCTCGTCGACCTGCACGGCGGCACGATCGACGTCTCCTCCACACCCGGCGAGGGCACGACGTTCGCGGTCACGCTGCCCGCTGCCCCCGGGCCCGGCGTGGTCGAGCGGCCGTCCGATGCGCTGCGCGGCCGCCGCGTCCTGGTGCTCGACGACGAGCCCGAGACCGCGCGGCTGATCGCCGAGCGCCTGGAGCCGTTCGGGGTGACGTGCGAGATCGTCCACGACGGCGAGACCGCGCTGCAGCGGCTGCGCGCCGAGCACTTCGACGCGATGACGCTCGACGTCCTGATGCCCGGCGTCAGCGGCTTCGAGGTCCTGCGCGAGCTGCGCGCCGACCCGCGCCTGACCGACCTGCCCGTCGTCGTCGTGTCGGTCTTCAGCGGTCGCGAGGCCCTGAGCGGCGAGTGGGTCGTCAGCAAGCCGATCGACGCCGAGGAGCTGGCCGACGCGCTCGGCAGCGCCGTGATGGCCGGCCGGGTCCGGGTCCTGGCCGTCGGTCGCAGCCACGTGCGCACGAACCTGCGCGCCGTCCTGGACGACTTGGCCATCGAGCACGAGTGGGCCTCTTCCCCGCTGGAGGCCGCGCGGCTGTGCGCGATGCGACGCTTCGAGGTCGCGCTGGTCGACGCGGGGCTGCCCGACGTCGAGGCCGCGATCGCCGGGCTGGACCTGCGCGGGCGGCGGCTGCGGCGCTCCGTCGTGGTCGTCAGCGCCGACGGCGACGGCGCCCCCGGGCTCGCCCGACTCGACGCCGACCCGATCCCGATCGGCGAGGCCGGAACCGCGGTGTTGGCGCTCTTGCAGCCGACCGCGGCGGCGGACTTGTAGGCTCGGCGATGGAGGACATGTCAGGCAAGGGGACCACCACCGCTGAGCTCTCGGTGCTGCAGGAGCGTTTGGCGACCGTCGAGCGCTCTGCAGCCGCGAAGGAGCAGCAGCTCGAGCGCTACGCCGCCGACCTGCGCGAGACGTTCAAGCGCGAGCGCGAGCGGCGCCACGAGCTGCGCCGGTCCTACATGGCCACGGTGCGTGCGCTGTGCAACGCGGTCGAGGCGCGCGACGCCTACACGGGCAAGCACGCCGAGCGCGTGGCCGCCTACGGGATGGAGATCGCGCGGGTGCTCGACGCGCCGTTCAGCGACGACCCCGAGGTCGAGTTCGGCTTCCTGCTGCACGACGTCGGCAAGGTCGCCGTCCCGGACTCGATCCTGTGGAAGCCCGAGCCGCTGACGCCCGAGGAGCGCACGCTGATGGAGCGCCACCCGCTGGTCGGGTGGGAGATCCTGCGCGAGATCGACTTCCTCGGCGAGGCGAAGCTGGTCGTGCGCCATCACCACGAGCGCTGGGACGGCGCCGGCTATCCCGACGGGCTGGCGGGCGACGTCATCCCGCTCGCCGCGCGGGTGTTCGCCGTGGCCGACGTCCTGGACGCCTTGACCACCATCCGCCCCTACCGGCCGCCATCGCCGCTGCAGACCGCGCGCGAGATGATCGAGGAGTCCAGCGGCACGCAGTTCGACCCTGAAGTCGTCGACGCGTTCATGCAGATCCCGTCGGCGCGGCTGGACGAGATCCGGCTCGAGGCCGGTTGACGTCATGCGCAGCGTGCTGATCGTCGACGACGACCCGTTCATCCGCAAGCTGGTCTCCACCACGCTGGAGGATGTCGCGGGCTTCCAGCTGCACGAGGCGGCCAACGGCGTGGAGGCGGTCGAGCTGGCCTCCGAGGTCCATCCCGAGCTGGTCTTCCTCGACATCGACATGCCGCGCATGGACGGCATCGAGGCGTGCCGCCGGATCCGCGCGCAGGACAACGGCGCGGCGAAGGCGACGATCGTGATGCTGACCGCCGCGGGCGCGCAGGAGAACGAGACGCGGGCGCGGACCGCGGGCGCGGACCTGTTCCTGACCAAGCCGTTCTCGCCGCTGGACCTGCTGCGGCTCGTCGACGAGCTGGCCTGAGCGCCGGCGCGCCAACTCCTGCGCGCATGTCGATGATCGCGCGGCGCGATCGTCGTCCCGGGTGAGAGAGCCTTCCCCATCACCTTCAGGAGACCAGCATGCGCTTCATCATGTTCATCAAGATCGACGGCGGCGACGAGAACTTCGAGCCGACCGCCGAGGACGTCGCCGCGATGGGCCGCTACAACGAGGAGCTGACCAAGGCCGGCGCGCTGCTAGCGCTCGACGGCCTGCAGCCGCCGTCGAAGGGCGCGCGCATCGAGTTCGGCGCGGGCGGCAAGGCGTCGGTGGTCGACGGGCCGTTCGCGGAGGCCAAGGAGGTCGTTGGCGGCTACTGGGTCATCGACGTGAAGTCCCGCGACGAGGCGATCGAGTGGGCCAAGCGCGTCCCGGCCACCGAGGGCACGGCGATCGAGCTGCGCCAGATCTTCGAGATGTCGGACTTCGCGCCGGACGTCCAGGAGGCGGCGGGCACGCTGTCGGTGGAACCGCCGGAGCAGACGACGTCGTCGAGCTAGGGCGGCGGCCGATGGTGGCGCGTGACGTCCACGGCGCGATCGACGCCGTCTGGCGGATCGAGTCACCGCGGCTGATCGCGGGCCTGGCCCGCATGGTGCGAGATGTAGGCGTTGCCGAGGACCTGGCGCAGGACGCGCTGGTCGCGGCGCTGGAGGCGTGGCCGCGGTCGGGCGTCCCGGACAACCCGGGCGCCTGGCTGATGGCCACCGCCAAGCGCCGCGCGATCGACGGCTGGCGCCGGGCCGCCAACCTCGAGCGCAAGCACGAGGAGCTGGCGTGGATGATGGGCGCCGAGCTGACGGTCGCCCGCGACGAGGTGGAGGCGGCGCTGGACGACGCGGTCGGCGACGACCTGTTGTCGTTGATGTTCACCTGCTGCCATCCGGTGCTCTCGACGCAGGCGCGGATCACGCTGACGCTGCGGATGCTCGGCGGGCTGAAGACCGACGAGATCGCGCGGGCGTTCCTGACCAGCGAGGCGACGGTGCAGCAGCGTGTCGTGCGGGCGAAGCGGACGCTGGCGGAGTCCGGCGTCGGCTTCGCGGCGCCGGAGGCCGGCGAGCTGGCGGAGCGCCTGGCGTCGGTCCTCGAGGTGGTGTACCTGATCTTCAACGAGGGCTACGCGGCCACGGCGGGCGACGACTGGCTGCGGGCCGACCTCTGCTTCGACGCGCTGCGGCTGGGCCGTGTGCTGGCGGAGGTGGCGCCCGACGAGCCCGAGGTCCACGGTCTGGTGGCGCTGATGGAGATCCAGGCGTCGCGGCTGCGCGCCCGTGTCGCTCCCAACGGAGCGCCGATCCTGCTCCTCGACCAGGACCGCTCGCGCTGGGACCGGCTGCTGATGACGCGCGGGCTGGCGGCCCTGTCGCGGGCCGAGGCATGCGCCGCCGGCGGCGGGCCGTACGTGGCGCAGGCCGCGATCGCCGCCTGCCACGCCCGCGCGCGGACCGCCGAGGACACCGACTGGATCCGCATTGCGGCGCTGTACGAGGTCTTGTCCCGCCTGACCCCGTCTCCCATCGTCGAGGTCAACCGCGCCGTCGCCGTCGGCATGGCCTTCGGCCCCGCCGCGGGGCTCGCGATCACCGACGCGCTCGTCGCCTCCGGCGCGCTGGAGGGCAACCACCTGCTGCCGTCGGTACGCGCCGACCTGTTGGGGAAGCTCGGCCGCCACGCGGAGGCCCACGCCGAGCTGACCCACGCGGCGACGCTCACGCGCAACGCGCGCGAGCGGGAGCTGCTGCTGCAGCGCGCTGACGCCGCTCGCACCGCTTGAGCGGCCCCGATTCGTGACGTTGGCTGTGGTCTGATCAGAACTTCTGTGATCGCGTGAGCACCGCGTGGCGAGGCTTAGTCTGCCACCTGGCTGTAGACCGCCGGCGCCTCATCTTCGATCCTGGCGGCCACCAATCCGCGCTCAGGGAGGCAACCAATGTACGTACCGTCAGCAAGGAACGTCCTCGGAGGGGCGCTCGCCACGGTCATGATCTTGGTTGCCCCCGCGCCTTCGATGGGCTCCTGGACGACGAACGGCAACAGCAGCGGCGGTTTGGCGTCGAACGTCAGGTTCATCAGCCGCTTCGCTCACGCGCCGTTGTTCGTCGTCTACCCGGTCGGCGGCCCCGGGCAGCAGGCCACGGTGTGCAACTACTCGGAGATCACCGGACATCTGAACGGCCCGAGCCTGGGGAGCGGCGTCGGCCTGATGAGCGGTCTGACCCCTTCTTTCACCTCATCGTGCACCTCTGTGGGTCAGAGCTCGGCGGTGAAGTGTGCCAGCAGCGGCAGCTTCAACGGCGCAACATACGCGCCATCAACCAACATCACGTCCGGCTCCTACACCGGCTTCAGCTGCGTCATCGTGAAGCTCAACGGCGCATGCGGCAACGCCACGACGTTCAACCCCACCGGCAGCACCACCGGCAGCGGCATCACCATCACCGGATCGATGCCGGCGACCTACGGCAACACCAGCCAGCTCTTGATCTTCCCGTCTTCCGGTCAGGCCCTGAACGCCTCGTGGTCGAGCAGCGGCTGCCTCCAAGGCACGGGGACGGGTAGTGCTTCGGCCATCTTCCGAGCCAGCCTCGGCGGCCCCCTGCTCGACGACATGGGGTACTACGTGCAGTCCGGATACATCCAACCGCAGATCACGAACTAGTCGACGCGACCAGAGCCGGGCGCGTCGTCGGACGCGCCGGCCTTGGCGAAGGGGCCTAGTCGCGGTTCCCGCGGCCGTAGAGGAACTTGAACAGCTTGGACAGGCGGCCCGTCATCTTGGCGGAGTACGGGTACATGTGCGGGTCCTTCTTCGTCGCGAAGCGGGTGACGAGGATGGCCTGCTGCTGGCAGTACTTGCGGATGCCGCCGGCGCCGTGGCGGGAGCCCAGGCCGGAGGCCTTGGCTCCGCCCATGGGCAGCTCCAGCGCGCTGTAGTTGACCAGCGCGTCGTTGACGCACACGGCGCCGGCCTCGACGCGGCGGGCGACCGCCTCAGCGTGCTTGACGTCCTTGCCGAAGACCGAGGCGCCGAGTCCGTAGGGCGAGTCGTTGGCCATCTTGATGGCCTCCTCCTCGTCGCGGACCTTCATGATCGGCAGCGTCGGGCCGAAGGTCTCCTCGGTCATCGCCAACATGGTGTGGTCGACGTCGACCAGGACGGTCGGCTCGTACCAATAGCCGCCGTCGTGCTGGCCGCGGGTGCCGCCGACGAGGACGCGGGCGCCCTTGGCCTTGGCGTCCTCGACGTGGCGCTCGACGGTCTCGACCTGCGGCGGGAACGTCATCGACCCGACGTCCGCGCTGCCGGCGGCGCCGAAGCCCTGGCGCAGCGCCCGGGCCTTCTCGGTGACCTTGGCCACGAACTCGTCGTACACCGGCTCCTCGACGTAGACGCGCTCGACCGAGATGCAGGTCTGCCCGCCGTTGAGCATGCCGTAGTACAACGCGGTGTTGGCGGCGCGGTCGACGTCGGCGTCGGCCAGGACGATCAGCGGGTCCTTTCCGCCGAGCTCGAGCGACACCGGCGTGAGCGTGTCGGCGGCGGCCTTCATGACCTTCTTGCCGGTCGCGGTCGAGCCGGTGAACATGATCATGTCGACCTCGTCGACCAGCGCGGCGCCCGTGGCGCCGAGGCCGGTGGCGACCTGGAAGACGCCCTCCGGGATGCCGCACTCCGCCAGTCCCTCGGCGAGCTTGAGCGACGTCAGCGGCGTGATCTCCGACGGCTTGAGGATCACGCTGTTGCCCGCGGCCAGCGCCGGGATGCAGTCGCCGAACGAGTTGGTCAACGGGTAGTTCCACGGCCCGATGACGCCGACGAGCCCGAGCGGGCGGTAGCGCAGCATGAGCTTCTTGCCCTTGACCAGGACGGCGGAGGACTTGACCTTCTCGTCGGCCAGGTACTTCTCGGCGTTCGTGGCCCAGAACCCGAACGCGGCGGCGCCGTAGGAGATCTCGGCGATCAGCGCGTCCTCGTAGGTCTTGCCGGTCTCGGACCGGATGACGGCGATGACCTCCTCCTGGTGGTCGATCACCCACTTCTGCATGCGGCGCAGGATGCGCGCGCGGCCTTCGAAGCCGAGCGCCTCCCAGGCGGGCTGCACCTCGCGCGCGCGACGCGCCATGGCCGCGATGTCCTCGGGGCCGAGATCCGGGCAGTGGGCGATGACCTCGCCGGTCGCCGGGTTCTCGACCGCGAACTCCTTGGCGCCCGCGGGGGCCGCCTCGGGGACGGCGACGTCGGGCTGCACCTGCTCCTCGATACCTGCCATGCGTCCTTCTCCGGTCGCTTCGCTGACGGGGTGTCAAGCCTACCGGCTGATGTCCGCGATGACGACCGCGTCACCTTCTTTGGGGCACACTCGTTGCAGAGTCTGCCGTGTTCCGTCGCAACCTCCTCTTCTTCCTCACCGGCGCCCTGCTGGCGCTGGCCGTCGTCCTGGTCGTCAAGGCCGGCGACGACGGCGGCCCTGCGCCCAGCGCGGCGACCACCACGACGACGCCCAAGGCGGCGCAGAGCACCGCGGCGCAGCGGTCGGTGAAGCTGCGGTCGCACCGGCGGGCGCGGCGGTACGGCGGCTCGTCGTCGTCCCGCAAGGCGGGGCGTAGCGGCGGGACGACGGCGACGGCTGCGCGCAACGGGTCGGGCGCAACGAGCCGGCGCGGCACGGCGTCGGCGACGGGCGGAGGCGCGGGCGGGGGCGGCGCGAGTGGTGGCAGCGGCACGGGGTCCGGGTCCGGCTCAGGCGACGGCTCCACCACGACGCCCCAGGACCCGGC
>JAOPZD010000547.1 GCA_025964295.1 Conexibacter sp. | reverse complement strand
GGTCGGCCCCGCGTGCGCCGCCGCGGGCACCGCGGCCTGCGCCGACGCCGCGTGGTCGGCGAGCTCGTAGACGCCGACGGCCTCCATCGCGGCGGCCATGAGGACGCCGGCGAGGCTGGAGCGGGACTCGCGGGGGTCGAGGGTGAGCATCGAGCTGGGCGCGGACCCCAGCTCGTCGGCGAGGGCGTCGATGCCCGCCTCGCGGCTGACGCCGACCGGGTCGCGGCGGAAGCGCGCGCGGAGGACGGGGTCCTTCAGGAGCCGCTCGACGAGGCGGGCGACCGGCGCTGGATCACCCGGGGGCACGGGCGCGGATCCGGTCGAGGAGGGGGCCGCCGAGGGTCAGGAACGCGGGCGAGGCCGCGGCGGCCCAGACGCAGGCGAGCATCGCCCAGGCGGCGGGCGCGGGCAGGACCGCCTCGAGCGCAGGCGCGTAGCGCACCGACATCGCCACGGCCGCGCCGGCCGCCACCACCGACCACGCGAGGCCGGCCGCCGCGTAGCGCGTCAGGACCCGCGACGGCGGCGCGGGATCGTCACGGCGCAGCACGCGCTGGAGCTCGGCCCGGGCCCGCCGCCGCAGCCCCGGGACGCGCAGCGCGTCGGCGAGGATGTGGTAGCCGTCGCGCTCGACGAACGGGTTCAGGTTCACCAGCGCGCCGACGTACGCGCCGAACGCCAGCTGAAAGCAGATGTCGCGGATCGCCCCGGCCCCGAGCGTCAGGCACAGCCACGAGAAGAGGCCGCCGACCGCGGCGTCGGAGGCCGGCCCCGCCGCGCTGACCGCCATCCGCCGGCGCCGGGAGAGGAACCAGGCCTCGGAGGTGTCGACGAAGACGTAGGGGAAGACCAGCAGGACCTTGAACCCGGCGCGGCCGACCCGGCGGCCGAACGCCGCCATCGTCAGCCCGTGCGCCGTCTCGTGCAGCGCCGCCACCGCGAGCCGGCCGACGACGAAGACGACGCCGCCGATCCCGATCCGGCTGGCGACGACGAACGGCGTCCCGTAGCGGCCGACCACCAGGTACATGAACGCGAGCAGCCCGCTGGCGGCGAGCGTCGCGAGGAGCGCGAGCGCGGGCGTCGTGAAGAGCACCCGGCCGGCGCGCGCGTAGAGCGCGGCGAAGAACGGCGCCGCGCCGGACCAGGCCCACTCACGCGGGGTGAAGAGCCCGCGCTTGGGCGCGGCGGCCGCGGGGTCGCCCGCCAAGGCGCCGTCCTCGCCGTCCTCGCCCTCCTCGCCGGCCAGCAGCCCGCGCTCCGCCAGCTCCGTCAGCAACCCCGTCAGCCGCGCCGGCCCCCACGCGCCGTAGCGCCGCTGGGACTCCTCGATGAGCTCGGCCACCGTCCGGCGCCCGTCGAGCAGCTCGAGCAGCTCGCCCTCGCCGGCCAGCCGGACGAACCGGTCGTTGCGCAGGTCGCGCAGGACCCAGCGCTCCTCGCCCTCCGACGCGGCCAGCGCCTTGACCGCGTACCCCGACCGCAGCCGCGGCCCGCGCGCCGCCTCGGGCGCGACCGGCACCGCCTGCGAGAGCCCGACCGGCACGACGATCGTCCGCCGCGACTCGTTCTCCCCGCGGCGGCGCTCGAGCACGAGCTCCTGGTCGCCGACCCGGACCACCGAGCCGTCCCGCAGCACCGCCGGCACGGCGCCCACCCGCGCCCCGTCGACCCACGTCCCGTAGCGCGACCCGGCGTCGCGGGCGACGACGACGCCGTCCTCGCGCGACTCCAGGACGACGTGCCGGCGCGACACCGTCCGGTCGCTCAGCCGCACGCCGCAGTCCGCGCCGCGCCCGACCGTCAGCCCGCCGTCCACCGGCACCCGCGTGCGATCGGGGAGGACCAGGTCGTAGGCCATCAGCGCTGCCCGTCGCGGATGATCGCGGCGAGCTGCGCCGCGGCGGGCGGGTCGCGCTCGACGTCCCAGTCCAGCAGCCCCGCGCCGCCGCGCATCTGCGCGGTCCCGCGGCTGGGCAGCTGCGACCACGCGACCGCCGTGATCCACGGCATCCGCGCCAGCATCTGCCGGAAGTCGCGCAGCCACGCCACGCGCCCGTCGGCGTCCGTGTTGGCCTCGGCGATCATCACGCGCTTGGCGAACATGCGCCGCAGCGCCTCCAGCCGCGGCACGAACCGCGCAACCGGATAGGACTTCTGACCGCCGAAGTCGATGACGGTCGAGCCGACCGCGTCGACCCACCGCGCGCCGGGCCAGTAGCGCCGCAGCTTCCGGCTCCAGGTGCTCGCCGGCTCGTACAGGCTCGGGTTCGCCGACCACACGAAGCGGGCGTTCGGCGCGATCGACCGCACGAGTCCTACAACATGGCGCCACGCGCGCACGTAGGCCGTCGGCCCGTGCGACCACGGGTACCAGATGCCGTTCATCTCGTGCGCGTAGCGCAGCCAGACGGTGCCGTCGAAGGCCTTCAGGCTGGTCGCGAAGCGCCGGATGTAGGCGTCCTGCGCGCCGGCCGCGATCTCCGCGTTGCGGTAGCCCGGCTGCGGCAGGAACTGCAATGTGATCCCCAGCCGCGCCGGCACGGGCTCCCACGGCTCCCACGACACGAGCGCCTGGTGCAGCCCCTGGTGCGACGCCTCCGCCAGGAACGGCGCGATCCCCCGCCGCCGGGAGAAGGACTCGAACTTGGCCACCATCTGCGGGACGCCGCCGACCGCGCGCGCCCAGTCGCCGATGTGCCACGGGTCGACGTAGACGCCGAACGTCCGCGTCCGCGCCGCCGGCGCGCGGTCGGCGTGGAGCAGGACGGCAGCCTCTGCGGGGTCGCCACCGTCGCGCCGCACGTGCGACGCCGGGAGCGTCAGCACGGCCAGCAGCGCGAGGGTGGCGCCACTAGTGAGCAGATTCGATAGCAGCCGCCTCATGCGGCGCCTCCCACGTCAGCGGCGCGGGGCGCGTGGCCCAGCCCTGGTGCAACATGGTGGCGAACGCGATGATCCGCAGCGGGACCATCACGAACGTCAGCTGCAGCACGAACAGCGGCAGGCGCGCGAGATCCGCCGGCCGGCGCCGGAAGTGCGGGACCTGCCGCAGCCCGATGCTGACCAGCATCCCCAGGTAGCCCAGCGGCAGCTCGACCTCGAAGCTCCAGCCGGTCGCCGCTCCGCCGCCGCCCCGCACCGCATGCGCCACCGCCAGGGCGAACACCGCGTACAGCGCGAACGGCGTCGCGATGTCGGTCACGAAGCACAGCAGCGCGGCCGGCCGGCGCCACAGCCAGCGCAGGCTCAGCAGCGTCTCGCGCTGGCTCGAGCGTCCCCAGCGCAGCTGCTGGCGCCAGAACGTCGGCCAGTCGCTCGGCGCGTCGGTCGTCACGTGCGCGGTCGACTGGTACACCGTCCGCCAGCCGCCGCGCAGCAGCGCGTTGGTGAGCACGCGGTCGTCGCCGACCGACTGCGGGACGCCGAGCACCGTCTGGGCCACCAGCTCGTCGACCGCCGGCTCGAACGCCGACCGCCGGTAGGCGATCGTCCGCCCGGCCAGGCAGCCGACCTGCCCGAAGACCGACTGCGCCGGGACGACCAGGTGATAGCGGATGTCCTCGATCCAGTCGGCCAGCCGGCGCACCGGGTTGCGGCCCGCGTCGAAGATCGCCTGGCGCGGCGTGATCCCGCCGACGCGCGGGTCGGCGAACGGCCGCAGCAGCTCCTGCAGCGTGTCGCGCTCCCAGACGGTGTCGGAGTCCAGGACGATGACGACCTCGCACGCCGGATCGCTCACGCGCAGGCCCGCCTCGATCGCCCGGCGCTTGCCGAGCTTGGGGATCCGCAGGACGCGGTCGCAGTACTCCGACGCCACCGCGGCGACCCGCGCGTCGCCGCCGTCGACGACCGCGATGATCTCGACCGGGTCGTTGACGCAGACGCTGTCCAGCGCGCGCCGGAACAGGTCCTCGGGCTCGTTGAAGACCGGGACGATCACGGTGCTCGACAGCGGGGGAGGCGGCGCCGTCGCCGGCCGGTAGCGCCGCGCCGCCAGCGCCTTGGCGCCCCAGACGACCCAGACGTAGGCGAAGAACGCCAGGAAGGGCGTGATCGGAGCGCCGTGCAGCGCGTCGTAGCTGTCGGTGAAGAACGTGAACATGCGCCGCTCGACCCAGGCAACCGCCGCGCGGGCCGATCGCAAGAGCCAGCGGCGCTCGCCCGAGCGCCGCCCGGGATCACCCGCGACCCGCTGATCGATGGCCCCTGTCACACGAACGGCGCCGAGTGTTGCCGCGGGCCGCGGAGGCGCTGAGCTAGAGGCACACGTCGCACACCGCGACGCCCGTTCCCTCCTGGAAGGCTCATCGTGCATCACCGTTCCCTCAAGCTCCTGACGGCCGTGCCCATCGCGGTCCTGCTCGCCACCGCGCCGGCCGCGATGGCCGGCGTCGACGACTGCTCCGACGGAGGCTGCGAGCCGACGACGGTCACGGTCACGACGCCGCCCCCGCCGCCGGTCACCGTCACCACGCCGGCGCCGCCGCCCGTGACGGTCACCACGCCGCCGCCCCCGCCGGTCACCGTGACGACCCCGGCCCCGGCCCCCGCGCCGGCCCCGGCCGCCTCGGCTCCGGTCTCCTCCGAGAGCACCCCGAAGGCCTCCAAGCCGGCGGCCAAGAAGCACGCCAAGATCCAGGTCAAGGCCAAGAAGACGGTCTTCACCCCGGTCAGCACCCCGGTCGTCAAGGCGGCGGCCGTGGTCGTGCCCAAGGGCGCGGTGCAGGCCGGCGCCGGCGGGACCGCGCGGGCCTCCGGCTCCTCCGACGCGCTCGCGCTGGGCCTCGGCGGCGGCTCGCTGCTGCTGCTCGCCAGCGGCGGCGGCCTGCTCGTCGCGACGCGCCGCCGGGGTTCGTGACCGACCAGGACCCGACCCCCGCGCCCGAGCAGCGCCGCCGCCCCGCGGCGCTGCTCGGCGTCGCGGCCGTCCTCGCGGGCCTGGTGCTCGCCGCGGCGGCCGCGATCTTCTTCAACCCCGACGGCCACGCGCAGCTGCGCGCCGGCCCGCCGCCGCCGCGGGTGGCGCTGCCCGAGACGGCCCTGCCCGGCCCGGCCCGCTTCGCCTCGGCGCCGGCCGTCGCCCACCGGCGACACGGCGCGTCACGCCACGCCACGGCCCGCCGCCCCGCGCGTCCCGTCCGGATCATCATCCCGGCCATCGGCGTCCGCGCCACCGTCATCCGCCTCGGCCTCCAGCCCGACGGCACCCTCCAGACGCCCACCGACTTCGCGCAGGCCGGATGGTGGTCCGGCGGCCCGCGCCCCGGCGAGCGCGGCGCGGCCGTCATCGTCGGCCACGTCGACTCCAAGGTCGGACCGGGCGCCTTCTACGCGCTGCGCAGCGTGCGCCGCGGCGACGCCATCACGACCGTCGGCGCCGACGGCCGCAGCCACCACTTCGTCGTCCAGCGCCTGCAGAGCTTCCCCAAGGCCAAGTTCCCCACCAACCTGGTCTACGGCGCGACGCGCGCGCGGCGCCTGCGGCTGATCACGTGCTCGGGCACGTTCGACCAGTCCACGGGCCACTACCTCGACAACACCGTCGTCTTCGCCCGGCCCCGGTGAGCGATGCCCGAGGGCCTGTTCATCCTCGCGGCCGGCGTCCTGCTCGCCGGGACGATCGGCGCCGCGATCGTCGCGCACACGCTGCGGCTGCCCGCGCTGGTCCTGTTCCTCGGGATCGGGATGGTCGCGGGCTCCGACGGCGCGCGGCTGATCGCGTTCGACGACGCGAACGTCGCGCGCCAGATCGGGACGCTCGCGCTGTCGCTGATCCTGTTCGAGGGCGGCCTCGGCGCGAGCTTCGCCGACCTGCGGCCGGTGCTGCGCCCGGCGGTCGGCCTGGCGGTCGTCGGCACGATCGTCACCGCGCTGCTGACCGGGCTGGCCGCCGCGGTGCTGCTCGGCATCCCGCCGCTCAACGGCCTGCTGCTCGGCGGGATCCTCGCCTCGACCGACGGCGCCGCGGTCTTCGCGATGCTGCGCGGCTCGCGGCTCAGCCGCCGCCTCGTCCACACGCTCGAGGGGGAGGCGGGGCTCAACGACCCCGTCGCCGTCCTGCTCGTCGTCGGCTTCATCGGCTGGATGCAGAAGCCGGACTACGGCCTGGCCGACCTGCTCGGGCTGTTCATCGGCCAGCTGGCGATCGGCGCGGTGGCGGGCGTCCTGGTGGGCAAGGGCGCCGCCGAGGCGATGCGGCGCATCACGCTGCCCAACCCGGGGCTCTACCCGGTCGCGACGGTCGCCGCGGCCGCCATCGCCTACGGGACGGCCGACAGCCTCAACGGCTCCGGGTTCCTCGCGGTCTACCTCGCCGGGCTGACGCTGATCAGCGCGCGCCCGCCGGCGCAGATGACCATCATGATCTTCCACCAGGGCGCCGCGTGGCTGGCCCAGGTCGCGCTGTTCCTGACGCTCGGGCTGCTCGTGTTCCCGGCGCAGCTGGGCTCGGTCTGGATCCCCGGGACGCTGCTGGCGATCTTCATCGTCTGCGTCGCGCGGCCGCTCGCGGTGCTCGCGGGCACGGCGCTGGACCGGTTCACGCCGGCCGAGACGATGCTGCTCAGCTGGGCCGGCCTGCGCGGCGGCGTCCCGGTGGTCCTCGCGACGTTCGCGGTCATCGCCAAGGTCCCGGGGAGCGACCAGTTCCTCAACGTGGTGTTCTTCGTCGTCGTGCTCTCGACGCTCGTCCAGGGCATGACGATGGAGCCGATGGCGCGGGCGCTCGGGCTGCTCCACGGCGAGGCCGGACCGGCGATGGCGCCGCCCGGCGCGCCGGCGCCGGCGCCGGCTC
>JAOPZD010000534.1 GCA_025964295.1 Conexibacter sp. | reverse complement strand
GTCGACGGCGGGAAGGCCGGCGCGGTGGGCGTGTAGCCCAGCGGCTGGGGCGCGGGCTTGCGCACCGGCTTCTTCTTGGCCTCGACCGGCGTGCAGACCTTGACCCGCTTCTTCTTGCCGTGCACCTTCTTGGTGACGACCTTGCAGGTGCGCTTCGTCGCGGCCGGGTGCTTCTTCGGCTTGGTGACGCGCTTGCGCTTCTTCTTGGCGTGGACGGTGGGCATGGCCGTCGCACAGTGTCCAGATGCGGACAATCGGCATCGGACGGACGTCCACCGGCATGAGGCCCCTCAGCTCAGAAGTTCCACGAGCGGAGCACGCGCACGTCGCGCTCGGACCCGAGGCGGCACAGCGCGCCGGTGTCCAGCGCCAGGCGGCCGGCGAAGCTCGCGGGCTCCTGCACCCAGCGCGCGCCGATCACGCGCAGGACGTGGCCGTGGGCGACCAGCGCGACGTCGCCGTCGACCGCCAGCGCCGCGTCGATCACGCGGTCGGCGCGCGCGCCGACGTCGTCCGGCATCTCGCCGCCGGGCGCCCCGTCGCGCCACAGGTACCAGCCCGGGCGACCCTCGCGGATCTCCGCGGTGGTGATCCCCTCGTAGTCGCCGTAGTCGTACTCGACGAGGTCGTCGAGGATCTGGGCATGGTCGCCGAGGCCGGCCAGGCGCGCCGTCTCGCGCGCGCGCTCCAGCGGGCTGACGAAGACCGCCGCGAACGTCTGCCCGCCCAGCCGCCCGGGCAGCGTCGCGGCGTGCGCGCGGCCCTCGTCGGTCAGCGGGATGTCGGTCCGGCCCGTGTGCCTGCCGTCCTTCGACCACTCCGTCTCGGCGTGGCGGATCAGCCAGACCTCGCCGGCCATCAGGCCGGCAGGGCCGCGTTGTCGGCCATGACCAGCAGCTTGGTGCGGTCCAGCAGCGACGCGGGGTAGGTGCGGTCCGGGCCGGCCATGACGCGCGCCAGCGCCTCGGACTTCCCCTCGCCGGAGACCAGCAGGACGATCCGGCGCGACTCGTTGAGCTTGGGCAGCGTCAGCGTGATCCGCTCCGGCGGCGGCTTGGGAGAGTCGGTGATCCCGGCCGCGACGCCGTGGGCGTCGAGCAGCGGGTGGTTGGGGAACAGCGACGCGGTGTGGCCGTCGGGCCCCATGCCCAGGTGGGTGATGTCGAGGATCGTCGGACCCAGCTCGCGGCTGTACTCGATCGCGCCCTCGGCCGGCCCGAGCGTCGCGGGCATTGGGTGCCACGCCGCGCCGCGGGCGCGCAGGCGCTC
Source organism: Conexibacter sp. (assembly GCA_025964295.1). The sequence goes on along the minus strand of JAOPZD010000534.1, from coordinate 5,957 downwards.
CTTGACCTGGCCGTGGTTGGACTCCGGGTCGTCGTAGGGCACGCAGCGCTCGTCGCCGTACCAGAGGTGGACGCCGGTCCAGTCGTCGAGCTGGCTGTCGAGCAGGTCGTAGCAGCGCGTCGGCGTGCTGCCGCCGGCGAGGCAGACGTGGGCGACGCCGCGCGCCTCGCGCGCGTCCTGGATCGAGGTGACGAGGTCACGCGCGGCGTGGCGGGCGAGCGCCTCGGCGTCGGGCTGGCGGACGAGCTGGACGGGCATGGGCGGCTCCTAGGAAGCGGCGAGCTCCTGGTCGGCGCGGATGACGTGCATGACGGCGTTGATCAGCGCGAGGTGGGTGAAGGCCTGTGGGAAGTTCCCGAGGTGCCGCCCCGAACGGGGGTCGATCTCCTCGGCGTACAGCAGCAGGGGTGAGGCGTACCCCAGCATCTTCTCGCACAACTCGCGGGCCCTGGTCTTTTCGCCGATCTCGGCCAGCGCGCTGACCAGCCAGAACGAGCAGATCGCGAACGAGCCCTCCTCGCCGGACAGGCCGTCGTCGGTCTCCTCGACGCGGTAGCGCAGGACGAGGCCGTCGACGGTCAGCTCCTCGGCGATCGCGTTGACGGTCGCGACGATCCGGCGGTCGTCGGCGGGCAGGAACCGCACGAGCGGCATCAGCAGGCAGGACGCGTCGAGCGCGTCGGTGTCGTAGTGCTGGACGAACACGCCGCGGTCGTCGGTGCCGCGCGCGATGACCTCGTCGCGGATCTCGTCGGCGGCGGCCTGCCAGCGCGCGACGCGCTCGTGGTCCTCGCGCAGCCGGGCGAGGCGCGCGCCGCGATCGCAGGCGACCCAGCACATCACCTTGCTCGACACGAAGTGCTTGGGCTCGCCGCGGACCTCCCAGATGCCGCGGTCGGGCAGGCGCCAGTGCTCGATCGCGGCCTCGACGAGGCGGCACAGCAGCGGCCAGACGGTCTCGGGCAGCTCGTCGCGCGAGCGGGTGTGCAGGTAGATCGAGTCGAGCACCGCGCCCCACACGTCGTGCTGCTCCTGGTCGAAGGCGCCGTTGCCGACGCGCACCGGGCGGGCGCCCTCGTAGCCGTCGAGGTGGTCGAGCGTGCGCTCGGTCAGCTCCTTCTCGCCGCCGATGCCGTACATGACCTGGAGGTTGCTGTTGTCCTCCTTGGCGGCGTCGGCGATGAAGTAGAAGAAGTCGTTGGCCTCCCAGTCGAAGCCCAGGGTGTAGAGGCCCCAGAGCGCGAAGGTGGAGTCGCGGATCCACGAGTAGCGGTAGTCCCAGTTGCGCTCGCCGCCGGGCGTCTCGGGCAGCGAGGTGGTCGCGGCGGCGACGATCGCGCCGGTCGGCGCGTAGGACAGGCCCTTGAGCGTCAGCGCGCTGCGCTGCAGGTAGCCGCGCCAGGGGTGGTCGGGGAACTCGCCGTGGGCGAGCCACTCGTGCCAGTAGTCGGCGGTGCGCACCAGATGCGAGTAGGCCTCGTCATAGGACTGCGGCGCGCCGTGCGTCGACCAGGACAGCGCGACGTAGGCGGTGTCGCCGTCGCGCAGCGTGGTCCGCGCGCGGGCGCGGTGACCCTCGAAGCCCAGGCGCAGGTCGGTCGACAGGTGCAGCTCGAGGTCGCTGCCGGGCGCCGTGGCCTTCGCGCGGTGGTAGCCGTCCTCCGTGTACTCCCACGTCGGGTGGTTGGCGCCGTAGTCGAAGACCGGCGAGCACTCGAGGTTCATCTCCACCGAGCCGTTGACGCAGCGCAGGGTGCGCAGCAGCACGTGGTCGGCGTCGTAGTCGGTGGGGCTGCGGCGATGCGTCTGGGAGCGGTCGTCCTCGTGGTGCCAGGGGCCGATCAGCAGGACGTCGCGCACGATGACCCAGCCCGTGCGCGTGCCCCACGTCGTCTCGACGATCATCGTCCCCGGCAGGTACCGCCGACCGGCGGGCACCGTCTGGTTAACGGGGGAGAGGCGGAAGGTGCCCGCGTCGCGGTCGAGGATCGCGCCGAAGACCGACGGGCCGTCCATGCGCGGCAGGCACAGCCACTCGATCGCGCCGCTGGGCGCGACCAGCGCGGTCGTCTCGCAGTCCGAGAGGAACGCGTACTCCGCGATCGGGGGAAACGGGCTTCCGCCGAGGGGAACGTCACCGACGATCTGGCGCATCGTCGCGGCAACCTACTGCACCACTTCGCGGATTCCGCATGGTTGACGGCCTTCCACCCGCCTGTACGGTGGGCGCCATGCAGCGCGTCGTCGCCTTGTTCACCCATCACACCGCCCGCTCGCGGCGGCTCGCGGCGGCGTGGGGGCGGATCCACTCGGCGACGCTGCGCCGGACGCGCGGCCGCGTCGGCGCCAAGTGGTTCGGCGCGCCGATGATCGTGCTGATCACCCTCGGGCGGCGCAGCGGCAAGGTCCGCGAGACGCCGCTGATCTACGTGCGCGACGGCGACGACGTCGTGCTGATGGCCGCCAACGGCGGCAACGACCGCACGCCGGCGTGGTGGCTGAACCTCCAGGCGGCCGAGACGGCGGACGTCCTCCTGCGCGGGCGGCGGCGCACGATGCGCTGGCACGAGGCGACCGGCGACGAGCACGACCGGCTGTTCGCGCGGTTCGTCGAGGCCTACCCGCCGGCCGAGCACTACCCGGGCTTCACCGAGCGGGCGCTGCCGATCGCCGTCCTGCGCGAGGCGTAGCGGCGCGGCCGTGGGTGCGGGTCGACTTGACGGGCACAGGGCACGACAACTCGACCCGGACGCCGCTCGACGTGATTGTTGGGGAATGTTGGGGGACTGTCCCCCCAGCGCCCTGTTGGGCAATGTTGGGGGACTGTCCCCCCCAGCGCCCTACGGCACCAGCGCGTCCGCCGCCGCGAGCGCCGGCTTGTAGGTCCCGTCGCGCAGGAGCGCTTGGCGGATGCCCTCGCCGAGGATGCCCGCCTCGCCGCGTGAGGCGCCGAGGATCGTCCAGTCGCGCTGCTCGCCGCGCTTGTTCTCGAAGTGCGCGCGCAGGCCGCCGGGGCCGCGGTCCAGCGAGTAGGTGCGGCCCGACGCGGTCGACAGCGTCAGCCCCGCGAGGCCGCGAACCTGCAGGCTCTGGTCGGGCTCCAGCCGGATCTTGACGTCCTGGCGGCGCGCGTGGACCGAGCCCTCCAGGACGCCGCCGCGGCGCTCGACCAGCGGGCTGACGCGCCAGTCCAGGCGCGAGGCCAGCCAGCCGATGAGCAGGACCGCCGCGGCGCCCGACTCCGGGTGGTGGCGGATCGTCACGCCGTCGATCGTGCGCAGCTCGGGCCGGACGGGATCGGGGTCGAAGGTCGCGGCGATCCGCTCGCGCCACGGCGTCGAGCGCAGCCACGCGAGGTCCACCACGTAGACCTTGTCCGACAGCTGGCGCGCGCGGTGCAGCGCATCGGCCGGATCGGGCTCGTCGACGCTGTCGAGCAGGACGATCTGGGAGAGGTCCAGCAGCGAGTCGACCGCCTCGGTGTGGCCGTGCGGCGCCCACACGCAGGTCAGCAGGTCGGTGACGACGAGCGGGTCGACGATCCGGTCGAGGTGCTTGAGATGGCGCTGGCCGCACTCGACGACCACCGTCTCGCGCAGCAGCCCGATGTCGCCCTCGCGGACCTCCGAGGGCGCCGAGATCGTCGCGACCGCGTCGAGCGTCGTGCGCTTGGGATCGACCGAGCAGACGATCGTGCGCGACGGGTGGTAGCGGCCGACGCCGCGCAGCCGGTTGGCGATCTCGCCGCTGTACTGCCGGTCGACGACGCACACGAGGTTGAGCACGCGCGCCGGCACGTAGCCGGCGTTGTCGCGGTGGATCTGCGACAGCGACGCGCGCAGCGCCGCGTCGATGTCGCCGGGGTTGGTGTCCCGTGCGCGCCAGACGGTGTCGACGGTGGCCATCTCAGCCTTCCCTTAGATCGCGCGCCACGTGTCGTCACCCTCGAGCAGCCGGTTGGCCTCGGGCGGGCCCTGCGTGCCGGCCTCGTACTGCGGCAGCGGGCCGGGCGTCTTCTCCCACACCTTGACGATCGGGTCGCAGATCTCCCACTGCGCCTCGACCTCGTCGTTGCGGGTGAACAGCGTGGCGTCGCCGCGCATCGCGTCGAGGATCAGCCGCTCGTAGGCCTCCGGCGACTGCGACATGAACGACGTGCCGTACAGGAACTCCATGTTGACCGGCCGGATCCGCATCCGCGTGCCCGGGATCTTCGCGCCGAGCGAGAGCGACACGCCCTCGTTGGGCTGCATGGTGAGGATCAGCTGGTTGGGCCGCACGCCGACCGAGCCGTCCTGCTGGAAGGCGAGGTGCGGCACCGGCTTGAGGGTGATGGCGATCTCGGTCACCTTGCGCGCCAGCGACTTGCCGGTGCGCAGGTAGAACGGGACGCCCGCCCAGCGCCAGTTGTCGATCTCCAGCCGGATCGCGGCGTAGGTCTCGGTGTTGGAGTCGGGCGGGACGCCGTCCTCCTCGAGGTAGCCCTTGACGTCCTGGCCGCCGATCGTGCCCCGGGAGTACTGCGCGCGGACCGCGATGTCGTCGACGCTCTCCGGCGTGGGCTTGATGACCGAGCGCAGGACCTTGACCTTCTCGTCGCGGATCTCGTCGGCCTCGAAGTGCACCGGCGGCTCCATCGCGACGTTGCACAGCAGCTGCAGCATGTGGTTCTGCACCAGGTCGCGCAGCGCCCCCGCGTGGTCGTAGTAGCCGGCGCGGCTGCCGATCGTCAGGTCCTCGGCCGCGGTGATCTCGATGCGGTCGATGTAGTTGCGGTTCCACACCGGCTCGAACAGGCCGTTGGCGAACCGGAACGCCATGACGTTCTGGACCGTCTCCTTGCCGAGGTAGTGGTCGATGCGGAACAGCTGCTTCTCCGCGAAGACCGCCAGGACGCGGCGGTTGAGCTCCTTGGCCTCCTCGAGCGTCGTCCCGAACGGCTTCTCGATGACCGCGCGGACCTCGGCGCCCTTGTGGTGGTTGAGCTTGTGCGCGCCCAGCTGCTCGATGATGACCGGGAAGAACTCCGGAGCGGTCGAGAGGTAGAACGCGCGGTTCAGCGGCTGGCCCGCGGTCTCGTCGAACTCGTCGAGGTGGCCGGACAGCTCGTCGTAGACCGAGTCCTGGTCGAACGTCCCCGCCACGTAGCGGACGTTGCCCAGCAGCTCCTTGAGGACCGTCGGGTCCGGCTCGCGGCGGCTGAACTGCCGGATCGCGTCGGCCGCGAGCTCGGAGAACGCGTCGTGGGCCATCTCGCTGCGCGAGCTGCCGATCAGGTTGAAGCGCTCGGGCAGCGCGCCCTCGTGGGCGAGGTTGTAGATCGCCGGCAGCAGCTTGCGGCGGGCCAAGTCGCCCGTTGCGCCGAAGATCACCAGCGTCGTCGGGTGGACCGGCAGCCGCTCGAGGCCCTCGATCAGCGGGTTGTGATCCGGAACCCCGCTCGCCTCGCCCAGCTTGACGTCCGCGGTCGCCATGGCGCTAGCCGTCCGCCCGCCGCTGCACGGCGTGGCCGCCGAACTGGGCGCGCAGCGCGGCGTTGACCTTGGCCGCGAAGTCGCCGCGGCCCTGCGTCTCGTAGCGCTCGTAGAGCGCGGCGGTGATGACCGGCAGCGGGACGCGCTTCTCGACGGCGTCCTGCACCGTCCAGCGGCCCTCGCCGGACTCGGCGACGACGGGCTCGAGCGCCTCGAGGTCGTTGCCCTCCTGCTCGAAGGCGATGGCGGCCAGCTCGCAGAGCCACGAGCGGACGACCGAGCCGCGCATCCACAGGTGCGCGATCTTCGCGTTGTCGAGCTCGAACTCGGAGGCCTCGAAGAGGCCGAAGCCCTCGGCGTAGGCCTGCATCATCCCGTACTCGATGCCGTTGTGCACCATCTTGACGTAGTGGCCGGAGCCGGTCGGGCCCATGTGGCCCCAGCCCGGCCCGTGCTGCTCGTCGGGCGGCGGCGCGAGGACGT
>JAOPZD010000507.1 GCA_025964295.1 Conexibacter sp. | reverse complement strand
GTCGACGGGCCGGCCGCCGGCCAGCGCGGCGGCGCCGAAGAGCAGCAGGCAGCGCCGGCGCGAGACGTGCTGGGGCATCGCGGGGAGGGTCGCCTAGCGCAGCGGCTCGTCGCAGGTCCGGCAGGTGAAGCGCGAGACGGGGTCGGCGTCGTGGTCGCCGTGGGGGAAGCGCATCGTGCCGGCCTCGTCGTCGAGGTTGGCGTAGGCCCACTCCTGGATCGCCATCAGGACCGGCGAGAGCGCGCGGCCGGCCTTGGTGAGGTGGTACTCGGCGCGCGGCGGGCGCTCGCTGTAGGTGCGCTTCTCGAGGATCCCGGCGTCGACGAGGCGGCGCAGGCGGGCGCTGAGGATGTCGCGCGGCGCGCCGGTCGCGCGCTGGATGTCGGAGAAGCGGTGGTTGCCCCAGAACTGCTCGCGCACGATCAGCAGCGACCAGCGCTCGCCGATGACCTCGAGGGCGTCGGCGATGGCGCAGGGGCGGGGGAGCGCGTCGGTCGGCATCTGCGCGCGAGCGTAGCGCGTAGTCGGTTGGGAAATCCAACGCTCTGCGCTAGGGTTCGCCCGGTCAGGTCGGTTGGAACTTCAAATCATGGGAGAGCTCAGGAGCATGCGCGAAGCCGTCATCGTGGACGCGGTCCGGACGCCGATCGGGCGGGGCAAGGCCGGCAAGGGCGCGCTGAACCCGATCCACCCCGTCGACCTGCTGGCCCACTCCCTGCGCGAGATCGTGGCCCGCACCGGGATCGATCCGGAGCGGATCGACGACGTGATCGGCGGCTGCGTCGACCAGGTCGGCGAGCAGGCGATGAACACCACGCGCTACGCGGTGCTCGCCGCTGGGCTGCCGGAGTCCGTCCCGGCGACGACCGTCGACCGCCAGTGCGGCAGCTCCCAGCAGGCCGTGCACTTCGCCGCCCAGGGCGTGATGGCCGGGGCCTACGACGCGGTGATCGCCTGCGGCGTGGAGTCCATGAGCCGCGTGCCGATGTGGTCCAACGTGCCGGCCGGCGCCGACCCGTTCGGGCCGGGGATCGCCGCGCGCTACCCCGAGGGGCTGGTCGGCCAGGGCATCAGCGCCGAGCTGATCACCGCGAGGTGGGAGCTGCCGCGCTCCGAGCTGGATCGCTTCGCGCTGGAGTCCCACCGGCGCGCGGCCGCGGCGACCGAGGACGGGCGCTTCGCCGAGGAGATCGTGCCGATCGACGGGATCGTGCGCGACGAGTCGATCCGTCCGGAGACGACGCTCGAGGCGCTGGCGGGGCTCAGGCCCGCGTTCGAGGACCCGACCATCGGCGAGCGCTTCCCGCAGATCGACTGGCGCGTGACGGCGGGCAACTCCTCGCCGACCAACGACGGCAGCGCTGCCGTGATGATCACGACGCCCGAGGTCGCGCGGTCGCTCGGGCTCGAGCCGCGGGCGCGGCTGCACAGCTTCGCGGTCGTCGGCGACGACCCGCTGTACATGCTGACCGGCGTCATCCCGGCGACGGCCAAGGTGCTCGACAAGGCCGGGCTGTCGCTCGACGACATTGACCTGTTCGAGGTCAACGAGGCGTTCGCGTCGGTCGTCCTGGCCTGGCAGCGCGAGACGGGCGCCGACCTCGACAAGGTCAACGTCAACGGCGGCGCGATCGCGCTCGGCCACCCGCTCGGCGCCTCGGGCGCGCGGATCACCGCGACGCTCGTCAACGCGATGGGGCAGAGCGGCGCGCGCTACGGGCTGCAGACGATGTGCGAGGCGGGCGGCCTGGCCAACGCGATGGTGCTCGAGGCGGTCTAGCCTCCGGCGGATGAGCGCCGATCTCGGCCGGATGGCCCTGGTGGTCGTCGACGTCCAGCAGGGCTTCGGCGACGCCGCGTACTGGGGGCCGCGCAGCAACCCCGGGTGCGAGGCGAACGTCGCGGCCCTGCTCGGCGCGTGGCGCGAGGCGGGACGGCCGGTGGTCTTCGTGCGCCACGACTCGGGCGAGGCGGGCTCGCCGCTGCGGGCGGGGTCGCCGGGCAACGCGCTCCAGGCGTTCGTGGCGGGCGAGCCGGACCTGCTGGTGACCAAGGACGTCAACTCGGCCTTCCACGGGTCGCCGGACCTCGACGCGTGGCTGCGCGAGCGCGACCTCGACGGGATCGTCGTCTGCGGGATCACCACCAACCACTGCTGCGAGACGACCGCGCGCGTGGGCGGGAACCTCGGCCACCGCGTCCTGTTCGCCATCGACGCGACCTACACGTTCGACCGCGCCGGCCCCGACGGCGACGTCGTCTCCGCCGACGAGCTGATGCGCGCGACGGCCGCCAACCTGCACGACGAGTTCGCCGAGGTGGTCAGGACCGCGGCGCTGCTGGACCGCCGCTGAGGGCCGGCCAGCCGGTGAGGCGCTCGCACGCGGCCCACAGCCGCGCGCGGTCGGCGGCCGACTCGCGCGTCCAGCGGACGTAGCTGGTGGGCCGCGGCGCGCGATCGTGCCAGAACAGGCCGGTCGTCGCGCCCGGCGCGTCGGCGGCGCCGAGCCAGACGATCGTGTCGGCGCCCTGGGCGGCGTCGCGGAGGATCGGCCGGGTCAGCCGGTGGAAGGCGGGCAGCGAGGCGGCGAGCCCGGGCGTGTCGGCCCAGCCGGGGTGCATCGCGTGGATCACGGTCGCGGCGGGGTCCAGCCGCCGGGCCCACAGCTCGGTGAGGACGACCTCGGCGCGCTTGGTGTTGGCATAGGCCTTGGTGCCGCTGAACGCACCGCGCTCGGACTGGAGGTCGTCGACGTCGAGCTTGGTGGCGTACATGCCGCCTGAGGAGACGTTGACGATGCGGTCGGTCCGGTCGTGCAGCAGGCCGGTGAGCAGGAAGGGACCCAGGACGTTGGTGGCCAGCGTGAGCTCGTTGCCGTCGCCGGTCAGCGTGCGCCGCGCCGGCAGCGCGCCGGCGTTGTGAACCAACACCCGGATGCGCCCCTCGCGCGCGGCCAGCTCGGCGGCGAAGCGCCGGACGTCGGCCAGCGAGGAGAGGTCGCAGACCGCGACGTCGACGGCCTCGGCCAGGGCGGTGCCGCCGCCGGCCCGCTGGAGCAGCTCGACG
>JAOPZD010000483.1 GCA_025964295.1 Conexibacter sp. | reverse complement strand
GGCCGGCCTGGGCGGCGCTCGGGCTTCTGGCGGTCGGCGCCGGAGGGGGCGGGGTGGCCCGCCGGCGGCGCCGTGGCCGTCCGGCGACCGGAATCGCGCTCGCGCCCCGGTAGCGTTAGGCGCTGATGTCCTTCTACGTCACGACGCCCATCTACTACGTCAACGCGGCTCCGCACCTGGGGCACGCGTACACGACGATCGCCGCGGACGTCATGGCGCGCCATCACCGCCAGCTCGGCGAGGACGTCTTCTTCCTCACCGGGACCGACGAGCACGGCGAGCCCGTGGCGCTGGCCGCCGAGGCCGCCGGGGTCACCCCGCGCGAGCTGGCCGACAAGAACGCGGAGCGCTTCAAGGCGCTCGCGCCGCTGCTGAACGCCACGAACGACTTCTTCATCCGGACCTCGGACCCCGAGCACGTCAAGGCGGTCCAGGAGGTCCTGACCAAGGTGAAGGACAACGGCTACGTCGAGCTCGGCGTCTACGAAGGCTGGTACTGCCCGCGCTGCGCGGACTTCAAGTCGGAGTCCGAGATCGTCGACGGCAACCGCTGCCCGATCCACCTGATCGAGCTCGACTGGGAGCAGGAGGAGAACTACTTCTTCAAGCTCTCCAAGCTGCAGGGGCGCCTGGAGGAGCTGTACGCCGAGCACCCCGACTTCGTCACCCCGTCCTCGCGCTACAACGAGGCGTTGTCCTTCATCAAGGGCGGCCTGCAGGACGTGTCGCTGACGCGCGGCAAGCTCACCTGGGGCGTCCCGGTCCCGTGGGACGAAGGCCACGTGTTCTACGTGTGGTTCGACGCGCTGCTCAACTACTACACGGCGCTCACCTACGCCCGCCCGGGCGAGGATCTGCGCGAGGAGTTCTGGCCGGCGACCTACCACCTGATCGCCAAGGACATCCTCAAGTTCCACTGCGTCTTCTGGCCGGCGCTCCTGATGGCCGCCGGCATCCCGCTGCCCCAGCACATCTTCGTGCACGGCTACCTGCTGCTCGACGGCCACAAGATGTCCAAGTCGCTGGGCAACGTCCTGGACCCGTTCGAGGTCATCGACAAGTACGGGTCCGACGCGCTGCGCTTCTACCTGCTGCGCGACGTCAGCTTCGGCCAGGACGGCTCGGTCTCCACCCAGGACTTCGAGAAGCGCTACGAGTCCGAGCTGGCCAACGACTTCGGCAACCTCGCCAGCCGCACGATCAAGATGCTGCTGCGCTATCGCGACGGCGCGGTGCCCCAGGTCGACCTCGACCCCACGGTCATCGCCGAGTTCGACGGCCTCACCGAACGCGTCTCCGACCTCGTCGGCCGCGCCGAGCTGACGCCCGCGCTGTAGGAGATCTGGGACCGCGTCCGGCGCCTGAACGCCTACGTCGGCGACCAGGAGCCGTGGAAGCTGGCCAAGGACGAGGCGCGCACGGCCGACCTGGACCGCACGCTGGCCACGCTGGCCGAGGGCCTGCGTGTCCTGGCGGTGCTCCTGCACGCGTGGATCCCCGACCGCGCGGGGATCCTGCTCGCCGCGCTCGGCGCCGGCGACCTGGACGGCGACACCGCGCCCGCGCTGGCGATCGCCGGCGCGCGGTTCGGCGCCGGCGTCCCGACCCAGGTCAGCGACATCGACCCGCTGTTCCCCAAGCAGCAGCAGCCGCAGACCGCGTGATCGACTCCCACACCCACCTCGACTCCTGCGGGGAGGGCGGGGGACCGGCTCCCGCGGAGCTGGTCGCCGCGGCGACGCGCGTCGGCGTCAACCGGATCCTCACGATCGGCCAGGACGGCGAGACCGGCCGCGCCGCGCTCGCCGCCGCCGAGGCGTTCCCGCAGGTCTTCGCCGCCATCGGCCACCACCCCAACAAGGCGACCGGCTTCGACGACGGCCACCTCGCCGAGATCCGGGCGCTCGCCGTCCACGAGCGCTGCCGCGCGATCGGCGAGACCGGCCTGGACGACTTCCGCGACTACGCGCCGCGCGCCGACCAGGAGCGCGCGTTCCACGCCCAGATCGACCTCGCGCGCGACCTGGGCAAGCCGCTGGTCATCCACACCCGCGCGGCGGAGGACGACACGATCGCCGCGCTGCGCACCCGCGCCGCGGGCCTCGACGTGATCCTGCACTGCTTCTCGATGCCCGACCGCCTCGAGGAGTGCCTGGCCGAGGGCTGGTGGATCTCGTTCGCCGGCAACGTCACCTACCCCAAGAACGAGGACTTGGCCGCGGCCGCCGAGCGCGTGCCCGACGACCGGCTGCTCGTCGAGACCGACGCGCCGTACCTGACGCCGCAGCCGATGCGCAAGGAGCGCAACCAGCCGGCCTACGTCACCGAGACGGCACGCTTCGTCGCCGAGCGCCGCGGGCAGGACTACTTCGAGCTCGAGGCGATCGTGGAGCGCAACGCGGCCCGGCTCTTTCAGTGGTGACCGACCGCCCGCCCCGCCCCGAGGACCTGCCCTCGCAGCCCAGCCTGCGCCGCATGCGCGCGTTCGACGTGCGCCCCAAGCGCGACCTCGGCCAGAACTTCCTCATCGACAACAACATCCTCGGCGTCATCGAGCGCGCCGCGGAGCTGACCCCGGACGACGTCGCGCTGGAGATCGGCGGCGGCCTCGGCGTCCTCTCCGAGCACCTCGCCGAGCGCACCGCGCACACGCACGTGGTCGAGCTGGACCGCTCGCTGGAGCCCGCGCTGCGCGACGCGCTGGCGCCCTACGCCGCCAAGACGACGCTGCACATCGGCGACGCGCTGCACCTCGACCTCTCCACGCTGCGACCGCCGCCGACCAAGGTGGTGGCCAACCTCCCTTACGGCATCGCCGCGACCGCGATCCTGCGCACGGTGTTCGAGCTGGCGTCGGTCACGCGCTGGGTCGCGATGGTGCAGAAGGAGGTGGGGGAGCGCTTCGCCGCGCGCGCCGGGACCTCCGCCTACGGCGTCCCGAGCGTCCTGGCCCAGCTGGCCTGCGAGGTCAAGGTCCACCGCGCGGTCGCGCGGACGGTCTTCCACCCGGTGCCCAACGTCGACTCGGTCCTCGTCGTGCTCACGCGCACCGGCGACGCGCCGCCGCCCGCGCTGCGCAAGCTCGTCCAGGGCGCCTTCGCGCACCGCCGCAAGACGCTGGCCCGGTCGCTGCAGTTGCACACCGGCGACAAGGCCCGCGGCGACCGCGCCCGCACCGCGCTCGCGCAGCTCGGCCTGCCCGAGGACGCCCGCGCCGAGCGGCTGACCCCGGAGCAGTTCCGCGCGCTGGGGGACCTGCTCGCCGCATGAGGCTCGAGACCCGCGCGCCGGGCAAGATCAACGTCTGCCTGTTCCTCGGCCCGACGCGCGCCGACGGGCGCCACGAGCTCGTGACGATCATGCAGTCGGTGACGCTCGCCGACCGCCTGCGCCTGGAGGACGGCGACGGGGACGGGGACGGCGGCGCCGACGTCGTCGACTGCCCCGGCGTCGACGGCGACAACCTCGTCGCCGCCGCGATCGACCGCTTCCGCACCGTCACCCGCTGGGGCGGCGAGCCGGTCCGCGTCTCGGTCGACAAGCGCATCCCGGTCGCCGCCGGGATGGCCGGCGGCTCGGCCGACGCCGCGGCCGTGCTGCGCCTGCTCGCCCGCGCGTCCGGGATCGAGGACCCCGAGCTGCTGCACGACATCGCCGTCGGCCTCGGCGCCGACGTCCCCGCCCAGGTCCGGCCCGGCCGCGTCCTGGCCACCGGGGCCGGCGAGGTCCTGGAGCGGATCCCCGGCGTCGCGCGCTACGGCGTCCTGGTCGTCCCCGGCGACGGCCCGCTGCCGACGCCCGACGTCTTCCGGGAGGCCGACCGCCTCGGGCTCCCGCGCGACGCCCAAGGCCTCCAACAAGCTCTGGGGCAGGTCCGCGACGGCCTCCCGGACCTCCCCGACGAGCTCTGCGTCAACGAGCTCGAGCCCGCCGCGCTGTCGCTGCGTCCGCAGCTGGCCGAGACGCTGGCGCGCGTCCGCGGCGCCGGCGCCGACGTCGCGATGGTCTCCGGCAGCGGCCCCACCGTCCTCGGCCTCTTCCACGACCGCGACGCGGCGAAGGCCGCCCGCGACGCGCAGTTCCCCGGCTGCAAGGTCGCCAAGCCGGTCGGGCCCCACGGCGGCGAGGTCCTCGCCGCGTGAAGACCGGCCCGATCGTCGCCGCGGTCCTCCTGGCCGCGTTCCTCGTCCTCCGCCGGCGCAAGCTCGAACCGACGCTGAAGATCGGCGGCGGGATCGTCGTGCTCGCGCTGCTCGTCTACGGCAGCGGCCTCGTCGCGCTGCCCGACTTCAAGAAGATCGTCGAGGACGCGGGCAACAAGCTCGGCAACTGGACCTACCTCGTCGTCGGCGTGATGGCGTTCTTCGAGACCGGCGCGTTCGTCGGCCTGATCGCGCCGGGCGAGACGTTCCTGATCTTCGGCGGCGTCGTCGCGGGGCAGGGGACGATCTCGCTCGTCGCGCTGATCGCGATCGTGTGGACCTGCGCGGTCCTCGGCGACCTGGTGAGCTTCTTCGCCGGCCGCAAGCTCGGCCGCGCCTTCCTGGTCAAGCACGGGCCGAAGGTGCAGATCACCGAGGAGCGCATCCACCAGGTCGAGGGCTTCTTCGACCGCCACGGCGGCAAGGCGATCTTCCTCGGGCGCTTCGTCGGCCTCGTGCGCGCGGTCAACCCCTTCCTGGCCGGCTCCTCGGGGATGCCGCTCAAGCGCTTCCTGCCCTACGACGTCGTCGGCGCGGGCGCCTGGGCGACGATGCTGCTGGTCCTCGGCTACGTGTTCTGGCAGAGCTTCGATCGGGTCCTGCACTACGCCGAGCAGGGGACGCTGGCGCTCGGGACGACGATCGTCGTCCTGGCGCTGGTCATCTGGCTCTACCGCCACCTCCGCGAGGACGAGAACCGCGAGCGGGTCATGGCGTGGATCGACGAGCAGCTCGACCGTCCCGCGCTGCGGCCGCTGGCGGTCGTCATCCGGCCGGTCGCGCGCTGGGCCAAGGGCCCGCTGCGCTTCTTCTGGCACCGGATCACGCCCGGCCAGCTCGGGCTCGAGCTGACGACGCTGCTCGCGATCGCCGCCGTCGGGTCGTTCGCCTTCGCGGCCGACGCGATCACCCTGCGCGACAAGGACCTCGTCACGGGCGACCGGACCGCGTTCACCTGGGCCGACGACATCCGCTCGCACACGCTCGACGAGATCGCCAAGGCGGTGACGGCGCTGGGCTCGCTGACCGTCGTGGGCATCGCCACCGTGCTGACGCTCGTCGTGCTGCTCATGCGCCGGCGGGTGATCGAGTCGGTCGCGCTGGCCGGCGGGCTGGTGATCACGTGGGCGGCGGTGCACATCGCCAAGGACGGGATCGACCGCCCGCGGCCGTCGGATCCGCTCGTCGACACCACCGGCCAGAGCTACCCGTCGGGCCATGCGGCCTACGCCGTCGCGTGGGTGGCGATCGCGGTCGTGCTGACCCGGACGCTGCCCGGGCTGGCGCGCACGACGGCGGCGATCATCGCGGCGCTCGTCCTCGCCGTGGCGATCGGCCTGACCCGCGTCTACCTGCGCGCGCACTACCTCTCCGACGTCATGGGCGGCGCCGGGCTGGCCGCCGCGATCTTCGCGCTGTGCGGCATGGCGGGGCTGATCGTCGCCTTCGTCCGGCACAATGGGGATCGCACGTGAGCAACACCGAGATCACCTATCTCGTCGGGGCATGCTGCAGCGTCTTCGCCCTCGCCGCCTACGCGGCGTTCATCCTCGTCCCCGCCTGGACCGCCTACACGCGCGTCTGGCAGCGCATGGCCGCCGCGGTGCTGTCGCTCTACGTCCTGGCCGCCTTCGTGGCCGTCGGCGTGGCGGGCGGCGCGGCGATCGTCTGGTTCTGGGACCGCATCGGCGTGTAGCCGGCGCGCCGGTCGCCGCCCCGCACCTGGTCTCTTCGGGGGTCCTTCAGGTGCAGGGATGATGCAAAGAGGTTCGGGGCCGTAAACTCTGGCGCATGTCCAGCCCGGCTCCGAGGACGCCGGCCGGAATCGACCTCGAGGCCCTGGATGCCGTCACCGACGCCGTCGAGTCCGGTGCGGGCCTCCCCGAGGTGATCCGTGCGGCGGCCCGCGCGCTCGACGACGCGAGCGTCGCGCTGACCGATCGTTCCGGCGCGGTCCTCGCCGTGGCCGCGCGCTCGCCGGCCGACGAGCGCAGCCTGCTGGCCGACGCCGACGGGGTGGATCTCCACGACCTGCGCGTCGCCGACGAGCAGGTCGGCCAGCTGCGGCTGCGGATGCGCTCCGACGCCGACCTGCCGTCCCCGATGGTCCTGCGGCTGATCCTCACGCTCGTCGCCTCGGAGGTGCAGCGCGTCCGCGCGCCCGCCCGGGCCTCGGAGCTGGCCGTCGCCGAGTTCCTGCACGACCTGCTCAACCGGCGCCTCGCCGACGGCGCCGAGGTGGTCGCCCGCGCCGACGAGCTGGGCCTCGACCTGCGCGGCGGCGCGGCGGTCGTCGTCGTCCGCGCGCAGCTGCACGTGCCCACTGAGGAGGGCTGGCGCGAGCGCGTCGTCACCGTCGCCGAGCGCGGCGCCCGGGCGGCCGTCCCGACCGCCGTGGCCGCCTCCAGCGGGCGCCCGGACGCCGTGGGCTCCGAGGTCGTGATCCTGGTCCCGGGCGACGACGAGACCGCCGCCGAGCGCGTCGCCGAGTCGCTGCTGCGCGAGCTGGCCGCCTCGCTGCCCGGCCACAGCTTCGCCCTGGGCCGCAGCCGCCTGGCCGGCGAGCCCGGCGACCTCACCCGCGCGGGCAACGAGGCGCTGCTGGCCGCCAACGTCGCCGAGGGCGACACGTCCACCGACGAGGGTCACCGGATCATGGCCTTCGACGACACCGGCGCGTACCGCCTGCTGCTGTCGGCGATGAGCGAGGACCCCGCCGAGCTGCAGCGCTTCTACGCCGAGACGATCGAGCCGCTCGTCGCCTACGACGAGCAGTACGAGACCGACCTCGTGGTGACCGTCGAGGCCTTCCTCGACGCCGACGGAAACGTCGCGGGCACCGCGCAGCGGCTGTTCACCCACCGCCACACGATCCGCTACCGCCTCGAGCGCGTCCGGGAGCTGTCCGGCCTCGACGTCGGGTCCACCGACGGGCGCGAGAAGCTGAGCCTCGGGCTCAAGGCGATGCGGGTCCTGGGCATCGCCGCGCGGGGCGGTCCGGCGACCGAGCAGGGCGCCGGCGGCGGCCGCGTGCCCCGCCGCGGGTGAGGGATGTGTAGGTTTGCGCGCGACGGCATGAGCGGCAACGCGCCAACAATTATCGGCAAAGACCCGGAGACCCGGCAGAACCGGTGAAGTCCCCGGAATTCCGTGCGGACCTGGGGTGCAGACCCCACTTGAGAAGTTGGTCCCACGCGCCGAAACGTTGGGTGAGGGAAGACGTCCCCTCCCCTCGAACTCCCTCCGACGATGAAGCACCGCACCCACGACCACCTCTTCGCCGCCGCCGGCGTGACCGCCGCGCTGTCGCTGATCGGCACCGGCGCGACGGTGCTCAAGGGGTCGGTCTTCCACTTCGATCACTGGCCGCTGGTCGCCGGTGACCAGCACCGCAGCCTGCAGCTCCCGACCGCGCCGATCGCGACCGAGACGCCCGCCGCGCAGAAGACCCGCGCGGCGCTGCTCGAGGGCGCCACGCGCGTCGGCGGCACCGCGGCGCTGCTGCCGGGC
>JAOPZD010000468.1 GCA_025964295.1 Conexibacter sp. | reverse complement strand
CCCTCGGCCGCGAACAGCCGCGCCGCCGCGGCGCCCTGCCCACCGGCCGTGCCGGTGATCAGCACGCGCTTGCCCTCCAGCCGCCCGGCGGCGCTCACGCCGAGCGTCCCACCAGCTCGACCAGGTTGCCCTCCGGGTCGGCCAGGAAGGCGAAGCGCACGCCCGGCTCGGGCGACGGCGACGGCGGCACCCGCTCGATCGCCCCCGCCGCGACGGCGTGCGCGAAGAGCCCGTCGAGGTCGGGCGCCGTCAGCGCGACGTGGCCGAAGCCGCGCACCCCGATCGTCTCGATCGGCGTGCGGCCCTGCGGCCCGGGCTCGGCGCCCGGGCGCTCGAACAGCTCCAGCCGCCCGCCGGACGGGTGGCGCAGCATGACGCCGCGGATCCCGTCGCGGCCAAGGTCGAACGCGAACTCCACGGCGAACGCGAACGCGCGGTCGTAGAAGTCCGCCGCGGCGTCGAGGTCGGCGACCGACAGCCCGACGTGGTCGACGCTCGCGCGCTCCGCGGGCGTCGCGCTCACGACTTGACGACCGGCCGGACGGGGGTCGCGGCCGGCGCCGAGGGACTGGCCCCGGCCGCGCTCCCGTTGCGCCCATCCCAGCGGCGCGAGATCAGATGCCACAGCTTGACCAGCGGCGGAGGCGGCGTCGCCGCGATCCCGTCGGGCTGCTTGATCGCCGTCAGCGTCAGCGCCACGCCGGCGACCAGGAGCTGGTACTTGCCGACGCCGAAGGCCTTGTCCATCGCGGTCACGAAGAGCCCGGTCGAGGACAGCATCACGCCCGCGACCACCGCGCCCGCGATCCGCCCGACGCCCGCCACGTAGGTGACGGCCAGCAGCGAGAGCGAGGCGAACGTCGCGAACGACGGCGAGGACACGGTCTGCTGCTGGTAGGCCAGCAGCCCGCCGCCCAGGCCGGCGATGAACGCCGACAGCGCGAAGGCCATCAGCTTGGTCCGCGCGACGTCGATGCCGATCGCCGCCGCCGCGCGCTCGTTGGAGCGTACCGCGATGAACATCCGGCCGGCGGCGCCGTTGCGCAGCCGCGCCACGACGAGCCCGACCAGGCAGACGATCAGCAGCGCCACGACGCCGAAGATCACGCGCGGGTAGTCGTTGCCGTGCGCGATGCCCACGTCCCAGCCGAACAGCGTCGGCGACGGCGTGTCGCGGCCGGCCAGGCCGCCGCTGAACTTGTCGTTGTTGAACAGCAGCGCATCGAGCGCGAACGCCGCGGCCAGCGTCACCACCGCCAGGTTCACGCCGCGCAGCCGCAGCGCCGGGAGGCCGATCAGCAGCCCCAGCGGCACCGAGATCAGCGCCGCGCCGAGCAGGGACACCAGGAACGGCAGGCCGTGCGACGAGGCGATGTGGGTCAGCGTGAACGCCCCGACGCCCGCGAACGACATCTGCGCCAGCGACACCTGGCCGACGTAGCCCGTCAGCACCACGAGCGACAGCGCCAGGCACGTCGTCACGATCGACGCCGTCAGCGCGACGCGCAGCGAGCCGTGCAGGAGCACCAGCGCGATCGTGCCCACGACGAAGCACATCGCCGCCGTCGGCAGCGGCCGCGAGGGCCGGCCCAGCGACGGGTTCTTCAGCTCGGCCACGACGCCGCGCGCGCCGACGCCGCGCGAGAACACCGTCATCGCCAGGACGATCAGCACGAAGGGCAGCGCCTGCGGCAGGCCTTCCTGGGGCAGCCACGAGAAGACCGAGATCAGCTTGGTGATCTCGGACTGCAGCATGCCGAGCACCAGGCCGGCGCCCGCCGCGACGGCGAAGGACGAGAAGCGCGCCAGCAGCGCGCAGCCCAGCGCCGGGACGATGAACAAGGTGTAGGAGCTGGGGTCGACGGTCGAGACCGGCGCGATCAGGATGCCGGCGACGCCGGCGAGGATCGTCGCCAGGACCCAGTTGCCGGCGGCGATGCGGTCGGCGCTGAGCCCGACCAGCGCGGCGCCCTGCTCGTTCTCGGCCGCCGCGCGCGTGGACAGCCCGAAGCGCGTGAAGCGGTAGACGGCGGCCAGCACCGCGGCGATCGCCACGACGATCCCGGCGAACCACAGCCGGTCGACCGGGACGGTGATCGCGCCGATCTTCAGCGGCGAGTTGGGCAGGATCGCCGGCGTGGACCTCGCCGTCGTGCCGAAGTTGAGGACCGCGACGGCCTGCAGCGCGAGCATCGTGCCGACCGAGGCGCAGACGCGCGTGAGCGGCGTCGCCGTGCGCAGCGGCCGGTAGATCAAGACGTACAACACGAGGCCGAGGACCGCGGCGTAGACCAGCGACACGACGATCGCCGGCGCGGTGGCCATCGCCGAGCCGGTCAGCGAGAGCGAGTGCGGGATCCCGAGCCACGGGAACTGCAGCGTGCCGTCCTGGCGCAGCCCGAGGTAGACGTAGGCGATGAACATCGCGACGGCGCCGTGGCCGAAGTCCACGACGCCGCCGCTGCGATGCTTGAGCACCAGGCCCAGGGCCAGCATGCCGTAGACGGCACCCGACCCCAGGCCCAGCAGGAGGAACAGGATGTAGGAAGACACCAGCCGGGCTCAGCTCTTGGGCTTGTAGAGCCCCGCTCCGGTCACCCACGTCCCGTCGACGGTGGCCACCTTTGCCACCCTTGATCTGCTTCATCAGCTGGTAGGCGTTGCAGACCGCCGCGTTGCCGGCGAGCTGCTTGCCGTCGCACGTGTAGTCGTGCGCGAGGAAGCTCTTGTGCGCCTGGCCGTCCTTGAAGGCCGCCAGGATCGACTTCTCGTCGAGCGTCTTGACGCCGTCCAGCGCGGACTGCAGGTTCATCACCGAGCTGAAGCCGGCCTGGGCGATCGAGTCCAAGGCGATGTCCTTGGCCCCGTACTTCTGGATCGCGGCGAGCATGACCTTCGCGTCGTCGCTACCGCTGTCCAGCGACTGGAACGGCTGGGCGAAGTACAGCCCCTCCGCCGAGTCGCCGGCCGCCTTGAGCGCCGGCGGCGACGTGCACGGGTCGATCCCCAGGATCTTCGCGGTGCTGCCGACGGCCTTGAGCGCCTTCAGCAGCGCCGGGCACGCGTTGGGCGAGTTGACGTACACCACGTCGGGGGAGCTGGCGATCGCCGCCGCCGCCACCGAGGAGAGGTCCGCCGCGCTGGGCGCGACCGGGATCGCCTTGACCTCGGTGCCCGCCGCCTTGAACGCCGGCGCGATCACGCCGAGGCCCGTGGCCTTGCCCTGCGAGTCGTCGGTGTAGATGACCGACGCCTTCTTCGCGCCGAGCGTCTTGACCGCGTACTGCACGGTGGCCGCGTTGTCGCCGACGCTGACCGAGTAGAACTGCACCGCGTTGGGCGCGTTGCTCTCGACCGGCGTGAACGGGATGCCGCCGACGTAGGCGAGGTTCGCGCGCTTGTACACCGGGAACGCGCCCGGCGCGCCCGTGTCGGCGCCGCCGAGGATCGCCGTCGGCTTCTTGTCGGCGATCTGGTTGGCGCAGCGCCCGGAGGTCGCCGGCTGGCCGTCGGTGGCGCAGCTCTCGAGCTTCACGGGGCGCCCGCCGATGCCGCCCTTGTAGTCGTTGATGTACTTGACCGCGGCCTCGGCCGCCTGCCGGTACTCGGGGAACGTCACCGGCCCGGACTCCAGGTTCAGCAGCCCCAGGACGATCGGCGTGCCGCTCGCCTTCTTGGGCGTGCCGAGCGCGTCGGCGGCCGGCGCGGTCGCCGCCGCCGTGGTCTTCGGCGTCGCCGCCGTGCTGGCGGAGTCGCTGCTGTTGCTGCTGCCGCAGCCTGCGGCGGCCGCGGCCGCCAGCGAGAGCGCCAGAAGCGCCCCCGGCATCTTCAACCGAACGCTCATGTGAGCACCTCTCCTCTGAGTGCGTGCGTGCTAGGCAACAGCCACCTCACCGAGGTAGCTGGACTTCAAGAGATCGGGCCGGTCGCGCAGCTCCTGCGCGGTGCCCTCCAGGACGAGCCGGCCGTGGTTCAGGACGTAGGCGCGGTCGGCGACCTTCAGCGCGCTGGCCACGTGCTGCTCGACGAACAGGACGCCGGCGCCGAGGTCGGCGGCCACGCGGCGCAGGATCGGCAGCAGGCGCTCGACGATCACCGGCGCCAGGCCGAGGCTCATCTCGTCGACGAGCAGCAGCCGCGGGCGGCTGACCAGCGCGCGGCCGACGGCGAGCATCTGCTGCTCGCCGCCCGACAGGACGCCGGCCTTGCGGTCCAGGCACTTCTCGAGCTCGGGGAGCAGGTCCATCAGCTCCTGGCGCGCCAGCGGCTGGCGTCCGGCGGCGAGCTTGAGGTGCTCGGCGACGGTGAGCCCGAAGAACAGCGAGCGGCCCTCGGGCACCAGCGCGACGCCCGCGCGGGCCAGCCGGTGGGCCGGGCGGCCGGCGATCGCGTCGCCGTCGACGCTGATGTCGCCGGCGACCGGGGCGAGCAGCCCGGCGATCGTCATCAAGGTGGTGGTCTTGCCCGCGCCGTTGGGGCCGAGCAGCGCGACGACCTCGCCGGCCGCCACGTCGAGGTCGAGGTCGCGGACGACCGGGACGCCGTCGTAGCCGGCGGCGAGGCCCGCGACGCGGAGGCGGTGGGCGCCGTCAGCCGGCATGCGCGACCTCCTCGCTGCCGAGGTAGGCGGTCAGGACCGCCGGGTCCTGGCGGATCGCCGCGGGCGTGCCGTGCGCGATGAGCTTGCCGAAGTCCAGGACGTAGATGTCGTCGCAGACGCCGAGGACCAGGCCCATGTCGTGGTCGACGAGCAGGACGCTGACGCCCTCGGCGGGCATCGCGGCCAGGCGGCGGCCCAGCTCCAGCGACTCGTCCGTGTCCAGTCCGGCGGCGGGCTCGTCGAGGAGCACGAGGCGCGGGCGGCGCGCCAGGGCGCGGGCGACGCCGACGAGCTTGCGGCGCCCGTGGGAGAGCTCGGTGGGACGGGCGGCGGCGGCGTCCTCGAGGCCGCAGACGC
>JAOPZD010000434.1 GCA_025964295.1 Conexibacter sp. | reverse complement strand
GCGGGTGAAGGCGCGCGCGCTGGGGGCGCAGCAGCATCAGGACATCCCCTTCGAGCAGGTGGTGGAGCTCGCGCAACCGGTGCGCAGCCTGGCGCACACGCCGCTCTTCCAGGTGATGTTCGCTTGGCAGAACATGCCGCAGGAGGGGCTGGCCCTCCCAGGGCTGACCGTCGAGCGACTCAGGCTCGTTGACGGAGCGGCAGCCACGACGGCGAAGTTCGACCTGACGTTGGATCTGCGCGAGGTGAGAGGGGAGATCGTCGGCGGCCTGCAGTACGCGACGGCACTCGTCGAGCGGCCGACGATCGAGCGCCACCTCGGCTATCTGCAGCGGTTGCTCGCGGGGCTGGTGGCGGACCCCGAGCAGCCGGCGGAAGCGCTGCCGCTGCTCGGCGAGGCGGAACGGCAGCAAGTTGTGGAGGCGTGGAACGCGACCGACGCGGAATATCCGAGCGAAGCCTGTGTCCACGAGTTGTTCGAACAGCAGGTGGCGCGGACGCCAGACGCGGTGGCCGTAATGTACGAAGCAGAGCAGCTCAGCTATGCTGCGCTGAATGCGCGAGCGAATCGATTGGCGGATCATCTCCGGACGCAGGGCGTTGGGCTGGAGACGCGCGTGGCGCTCTGTCTCGAGCGGTCGCTCGAGTTGGTCGTGGCCGAACTTGCAGTGCTCAAGTGTGGGGCGGCGTATGTTCCGCTGGATCCGAGTCTTCCGACGGAGCGGCTCGCATTCGTGCTCGCGGATTGTGGGGCGCGCGTGGGCATCTCACTGGTGAGTGATATCCCTCCAGCATTGCCCGGTTTGCTGAGATGGCTCACCATCAATGCCTCGGCGGAAGCGCTGTCGGCGGAACCGTTATCGCGGCCGAAAGACCCCCGGCTGGACCGCCCGGAACGTTTCTCGAGCGAGCTAGCGGCGTACGTCATGTACACCTCGGGCTCCTCCGGCGTCCCGAAGGGGGTCGTGATTCCGCATCACGGGATCACTCGGCTGGTGTTGGAGAACGGGTTCACTGACTTGGGTCCGGCGGATCGCGTGGCCTTCGCCTCGAACCCCGCGTTCGACGCGAGCACGTTCGAAGTCTGGGCACCGCTGTTGACGGGCGGCGCGGTGGTGGTGATCGCCCAGGAGACGCTGCTCGAACCGGTGCGCTTCGAGGAGGCGCTGGCGCGCTATGAGATAACGACGCTCTGGGTCACCGTGGGCCTGTTCAATCAGTACGCCGACCTGCTGGCCGCCGCGTGGGGTCGGCTGCGGTATCTGCTCGTCGGGGGCGATGCGCTCGACCCGCAGGTGATTGCCCGGGTGATGGCGCGCGCTGCACGACCGAAGCAGTTGCTCAATGGGTACGGGCCGACGGAGACGACGACGTTTGCCACGACGCACGCGATCGGGGCGCCGATGGAAGAGACGCGCAGCATTCCGATAGGGAAGCCGATCGGCAACACGCGCGTCTACGTGCTGGACGCGCACCAACAGTTGGTCCCCGTGGGAGTGACGGGGGAGGTTTACATCGGAGGAGCGGGCGTCGCCCGTGGATATTTGAACCGGCCAGCTCTGACGGCGGAGCGTTTCGTGCCCGACCCGTTCAGCAAGGCATGGGGGAGACGGCTGTATCGCACGGGGGACCTGGCGCGGTGGCGACCGGAGGGGACCCTCGAGTTTCTAGGGCGGAACGATGACCAGGTGAAGGTGCGCGGGTACCGGGTCGAGTTGGGGGAGATCGAGGCAGTGCTCGCGGCGCATCCGGCTGTCGAGTCGGTGGCAGTGGTAGCGCGGGAAGAGACCCCGGGGGACCCCCGACTGGTGGCGTACGTCGTCGCCGAAGCTCGACCGAGCAACGAGGCGGCCGCGACGCCGGAGACGTTGCGGGCGTTTTTGGCGGAGCGGTTGCCGGCGTACATGGTACCGGCGGCATTTGTGCGGCTGGACGCGCTGCCGCTGACGGCGAATGGGAAGGTGGACCGCAAGGTGTTACCGGCGCCCGACTCGACGCATCTAGCCGTGGAAGCGGTGTTCGTGGAGCCGCGCTCCGATCTCGAGCGCATGGTAGCTCGGATCTGGTGCGACCTCCTGAACGTGAGCGTCGTCGGTGTCCACGACAACTTTTTTGAGCTGGGTGGAAACTCACTCTTGGTCGTGCGCGCGGCGGCGCGACTCCAGGAGGTCCTGAAGCGACCAGTGCGCGTCGTCGATCTCTTCCAGTATCCGTCCGTGTCAGCCCTGGCTTCGCAACTCAGCGGGGTGAGCACCGATGCTGACGTCATCATCGAGGGTGAGAATCGTTCGACGATTCGTCGTGCCGCCGCGGCGCGCCGCCGGGCCGCAAGGGCTGAGGACGCGAGATGACCATGCGCATCGACAGCCACGTCATCTCGGCAGGGGATGTCATCGACGCGACCGCGGCGGAGCTCTCTCCGGTGGTCGCCATCATCGGCATGTCTGGACGCTTCCCCGGCGCCGGCGATGCAGATCAGTACTGGGAAAACCTGCTCGCCGGAACGGACTCGATCACGAGAGACGTCGAATCGCGGCCCGACGGTCTCGCCCGCGAGTCCGGACCCGGCGGCGCCGGTATTCGCGCAGGGGGCGTTCTCGCAGACGTGGAGCTTTTCGACGCCGGCTACTTCGGCTATCCGCCGAGCGAAGCGGCTGCGATCGATCCGCAACACCGGCTCTTTCTCGAGCATTCGAAGGCCGCGCTCGACGACGCGGCATGCGCCCCGGAGCAATTCAACGGGGCGATCGGAGTGTTTGCTGGCATGAGCGAGAGTAGCTACAGGGCGCAACTGCTCGCGGATGCGGATGCCAGGGGAACGCTGGACGCGCTCCAGGTCGAGCTCGGGAACGGCAAGGATTTCTTACCGCTACGCGTTTCGTACAAGTTGAGTCTGCGCGGTCCGAGCATCTCGGTGCAGACAGCCTGCTCGACCTCGCTGGTCGCGGTCCACATGGCGTGTCAGAGCTTGTTGAATGGCGAGTGCGACGTAGCCTTGGCGGGCGGTGTCTCCGTCCACCTACCGCAGCTTGCGCGTACCGTCACTCCTTCGGGCGGCATCAGATCGCCCGACGGGTATTGTCGCGCGTACGACGTTTCGGCGACGGGTACCGTGGGCGGAAACGGAGTGGGCGTGGTGGTACTGAAGCGGTTGGCGGATGCGTTGGCGGACGGCGATGCCATCCGCGCGGTGATCCGGGGGTCGGCAATCAACAACGACGGGTCCGAGAAAGTCGGCTTTACCGCGCCCAGTGTCGCAGGCCAGGCGCGCGTGATCACCGAGGCGCTCGCCGTGGCGGGCGTGGCGCCCGTGACGGTGGGCTTCGTGGAGGGCCACGGGACGGGGACATCGCTGGGCGACCCGATCGAGGTCGCAGCCTTGACGAAGGCGTACCGCGGGGGTGGGGACCTACGCGTGGGAGAGTGTGCGCTGGGTTCGGTGAAGCCGAACATCGGCCACTTGGACGCCGCCGCCGGCGTGGCCGGGC
>JAOPZD010000426.1 GCA_025964295.1 Conexibacter sp. | reverse complement strand
GACGACGATGTCGCGGTCCGAGGAGAAGGTCTCATGGTCGCTGTCGATGGCGACGATGTCGTTGAACTTGGTGATCGACCAGAAGCCGCCGGTCGGCCCGTCCGGCGCTGAAGGCGGCGATCGGGCTGACGCCGTGGGACAGCGACAAGACCTGGCCGGAGATCACGACCCCGTCGCTGATGATCGGGGCGCAGAACGACTCCGTCGCGCCGCCGTCCCAGCACGCGATCCCGTTCTACAACTCGATCCCCGCCTCCACCAAGAAGGCGTATCTCGAGCTCGCCGGCGCCGACCACTTCGCGCCCAACTCGCCCAACACGACCGTCGGCGCCGAGGGCGTCGCCTGGCTCAAGCGCTTCGTCGACGGCGACACGCGCTACACGCAGTTCCTCTGCCCGAGCCCCTCCGCCGCCCCGGCAGGGACGGTGTCGCAGTACATGAGCACCTGCCCGTTCTGAGCAGCACGACGGGCCGAGGCGCGCCGCCGACCGGCTCAAGGGTCGGCGGCGCAGCCCGGACTCCAGGTCGTGGCCTGTCGATGCAGATCCATTTCCCGCTCAGACCGGAGGTTGTGCCCCTCCGCGCACCTGACTACAGTCGCGCCGATGACGGTCCAGCGCGCGGTCTCCGCTCTCGCCGTAGCGCTGATCCTCGCGCTCGCGCCCGCCGTGGCCCATGCGGATGGCTGGGTCACCGTCGAGTACAAGGGCACGGTCGACGAGACCTTCATCTACCAGCCCAGCGACCCCTCGGTCTGGCAGTCAACGCTGCACTTCGCCTGGGATGAGCGCGAGGTCTTCCACCTGACGGGCTCCGACCAGGTGAAGTCGGAGGGCCCGCAGCTCACCATCACGGGCAAGCAGTCCTCGACATACGCACCGCCGAACACCAATCAGGACTGCAGCTTCGCGATCGTGCCCCGCAAGCCCCTCGCCCCGGGCCAGCTCTCGCCGCTCGGCGCGGTATGGCGCGGGACGGAGTCGATCGGCGGCTCGGCGATCATGCCGATCACCGGCTCCTACGCGATGTCGACGGGCGCGACGTCGGCGGCACCCGGCTGCGAGATCCCGCAGACCGGAGGCGCCGGCGTCGTCAACCAGTTCCCGGACGCCGTGGGCGCGATCTTCGGCGACGCGGAGGTCACCAGCATCAACGCGAAGCTCGGCGGGCCGACCGTCACGCGCCACTTCGACGCCGACGGCGTGACCCCCGACGGCCGCAACGCCGCGAGCCTCCATGCGACGCTGACGCTGTCCAACAGCGCCCGCAAGCCGTCGGGCGCCGGTGGGACACCGCCCCGGAGCTTCACGCCGGCGCGCAAGCAGGCGAAGCTCAACGCGCTCGACGCGCTCAAGGACACGATGCAGCGCGCGCTGTACCCCTGCGGCGTCGGGGCCGGCGTCGGCACCGCGCTGATCGCCGCCGGGCCGGTCGGCCTCGCGGTCGGCGGAACGATGAGCGCGCTGGGGACGCCGCTGTGCCTCTCCTACTTGAAGACGATCAAGGACGAGGCCGACACCGTCGCCGATCCGCCGAAGCCGGGGTACCGCACCGCGGCGAAGATCCAGGCCGTCCGCGCACCCGCCACGAAGCTCCCCGCGTGTCCGGCCTCGCAGGGGGCCGGTTCCCCCGGCGCGGTGTGCGCCCAGCTCCAGCCCGCCGGCCAGACCCTGTTGCGCGCGACCCGCGCCACCGAGGCGGCGGCGACCGCGATCGACACGACGATCAGCCGCGAGACCGCCGCGCTCAAGGCGGGCGACCGCAAGGCGACCGCGCTTCAGGACCGGACGCTGACCACGCTCGGGCGCAGCTTCGCCGCACGCCGGCATGCGGAGGTCGCGGCCGCCAAGCGCGTGGCGCAGATCCTCCGCGGGGCCGGGCTCAACGTCACGCTCGACCCGACCACGGCCGCAGCGGCGCTGAACACGCTGCAGACACGTCTCATCGCCGCCCGGCTGCCGGCCACCAAGCTGACGACCGCACTCGGCGCGGCACCGCAGGTCACCGCGTTTGACCTGCTCACGGCCCTCGACGGCTGAGCGCCACCGCTCGCGGCGCGTCGTTCTCGTACAACGCGCTGCTGTCGCGCCCGCGGTCGTCACCACAAACGACAACGCCTCCCCAGCAGGGACGGCGAGGTGGAAAAGGCGGGAGCGACGGGACTCGAACCCGCGACCTCCGGCGTGACAGGCCGGCGCTCTAACCAACTGAGCTACGCCCCCGAGCGGATCGGGATGACGATTATGGCAGGCGCCGGATGGTCGTGTCTGGCCGCAGCCGACGGTGGTCAGAACTGGCTGGTTGGCCAAGCAACCGGTACGTTTCCGTCCCATGGCAACCGTCACCGGACCGCCGCCGCTGGGCAACAGCAACCCGCTGAGGCGGATCGCGTTCGACATGCGCCAAGAGCGCAGCGCCTCGGTCCCGTTCCCGCCGGGCGACACGAACTTCTCCCTGGCCCGGACGATGGGGTTCACGCGCGACCCGCTCACCCTCCTCCTCAAGGCCTACGCCAACTACGGCCCCGTCTTCACCCAGCGCGTGTTCCACCAGAACATGATCTTCGTCCTGGGTCCGGAGGCCAACCACCACCTGCTGGTCTCCAACGCCTCCAACTACTCGTGGCGCCACGGCCACTACGGCGACCTGTCGCCGCTGCTCGGCGACGGCATGCTCGCGATCGACGGCGCCTTCCACCGCCTGCAGCGCAAGGCGATGCTGCCGATGTTCCACCGCGACCGCATCGTCCAGGCCCAGCTCCTGATGGTCGAGGAGGTCGACAACGCCCTCGCCACGTGGGAGGACGGCCAGCAGATCGACCTCTACCACTGGACCCGCGAGCTGGCGCTGAGGATCGCCATGCGCGCGCTGTTCGGCATCGACCCCGAGAGCGCGCGCGGCCGCGCCGACGCCGCGCAGGAGTTCGAGAACGCGCTCGGCTTCTGGTCCAAGGACTACCTCTTGCAGATCCTGCGCGGGCCCGGCTCGCCGTGGGCCAAGATGCGCACGGCCGCCAAGCGGCTCGACTCCATCATCTACGCCGAGATCAACCGGCGCCGGGCCACCGGCGACCTCGGCGACGACCTCCTCGGGCTGCTCCTCGCCACCCAGGACGGCGACGGCCTCGAGCTCACCGACCGCCACATCCGCGACGAGGTCATGACGCTCCTGTTCGCCGGCCACGACACGACGACCTCGACGATCGCCTTCCTCTTCTACGAGCTGGCGCGCAACCCGAGCCTCACCGAAGCGCCCGACTTCGACCTCAGCCTCGCCCTCGATGAGACCCTGCGCATGTACCCGCCCGCGTGGATCGGGCCCCGCCGCTCGATCGCCCCCGCGACCATCGCCGGCGTCGAGGTCCCCGAGGGCGTCCCGGTCCAGTACTCGTCGTGGGTCAGCCACCACCTCCCCGACGTCTGGCAGGACCCCTCCACGTTCGACCCGCAGCGCTTTGCGGAGCCCAACAGGAGCGCCATCCCCAAGGGCGCCTACGTCCCCTTCGGCGGCGGCTCACGCACCTGCATCGGCATGCGCTTCGGCCAGGCCGAGATCGACGTCATCGCCACGAAGATCCTCAGCCGCTTCCGCCTCGACGTCCAGCCCGGCTACCAGCTGGCCGTCCGCCAGTCGCCGACGATCGGCCCGCGCGACGGCCTGCCCGTCACGGTCCGCGCCGCGCCGCCGGCCGCCAACCTCGGCGGCCCCATCTCGCACGAGCCGCTCGCCGCGTAGCCGCCGGGCCGATCACCAGGCGCTTGCGCACCCGGCGCACCCCGGCGGCGCGCGGCGAAGGTCTCCAGCGCTGCTTACTTCTTCTTCGAGGCCGCCTTCCCCTTCCCGACCGTCACGGTGAGGACCTTCGACCCATCGCCGTGCGAGCGGAAGTTGCCCTGCCACTGGGCGACGAACTGGTTGGCGCCCTTGGTCAGGTTCCAGCTCGTCGTGAACGAGCCATTGGCGCTCGCCGACACCGTCTGCGTCGTCCAGCGTACGGACCCCGGCCGCCGGTAGGCGACCGTGACGCGCTCGTTGCCCGAGGCCGGCTGGAGGCGCCCCGTCACGACGATGTGGACCGACTTGGTGTACCTGGTCCGCGGCGCGGCGATCGTCAGGTCGCTGGTCGCGCCCGAGTCGCCGCCGGTCGTCGAGTACAGCAGCGACTGCTGGCCGCCGAGCAGGTAGTCGGTCGCGCCGCCGCCCGCCACGCCGTCGTCGGCGATCGGGCTGGACACCACGAACTGCGGGTGCCAGGTGGCGCCGCCGTCGTCGGTGCGCAGCAGGAACCCGGTCGGCTGGCTGACGTCGCCGAACGTCGAGATCACGAGGTAGCCCCGCAGCGCCGTCGAGAACGACATGCCGCGCGCGGCGTTGGTGCCGATCCCCGGCAGCTCGATCCACGACGTGCCGCCGTTCGACGTCCGCCACAGCCGCCCGCTGGTGTCGAGCAGGAACCCGTGCCCGGCGTCGACGAAGTCGACCCGCCGGATGCCCAGCCGGTTGACCTTGACCTTCGAGCGCCTGCTCTTGCGCACGTACTTGCCGGGCTTGCGCACGGCCTTCCACGTCTTGCCGTCGTCGGTCGAGCGGATGACGTCCTGCGCGCCGTAGGCGACGATCGTGCTGCCCGCGCGGTCCACGCGACCCAGCGACGTGTGCGCCACCGCGGCACCGCTCACGCCCTCGAACGACCCGCCGCCGTCCACCGAGCGCCGCACGCCGGTCGGCCCGATGACCATCACGACATCGGGCGACGGTGCGTAGACCGCACCGGGCCGCGCCGTCGAGCCGGTGTCCAGCGTCTTCCAGAACGACCCGCCGCTCGAGGTCCGGAACAGCCCGCCGGCGGCGTCGAGCGCGTACCCGTCGTTGGCCGTCGGGAACGAGACGTCGAGCACGTCGGCCGTCGTGATCACGTTGCCGCGCGTCCAGGTCTTGCCGCCGTCGACGGTCTTGCCCAGCGTCGCGTTGGGCCCCGGCGCGAACGCCGTGCCCGGCGCCTTGCCGGCGACCACGCGCGAGAACGAGCCGGTCAGCCGCCCGCCGATCGGCCGCGAGTTGGCGCCCGCGTCGTCGCTGACGACCGTCGAGCCCTGCTGGCCGGCCGCGGCCAGGCGCGTCGCCGAGGCGAACGCCGCCGCCAGCAGCGGATCGGTCGACAGCGTCGGCAGCGAGAACGACGTCCCGCCGTTGGTCGTGATGACCAGCTGCGTGCCGCTCTGCGTCGTGACCACGCAGGCCTGCTCATCGGCACAGCGCACGGCGGTCAGGTTCTGCCCGACCCCGGTGTCCTTGGGGACCCAGTTGGCGCCGCCGTCGACCGTCTTGAGAAACATGCCGCCGTCGCCGACCGCGTAGCCGACCTTCGAGGACGCGAACGTGATCGCCCGCACCGGCCGGTTGGTGTTGCTCACCGACTTCCAGCTGACGCCGGAGTCCGTGGTCGCGTAGATGTTGCCGTCGGCCGTGGTGACGTAGCCGCTGGTGTCGGTCAGGAACGCCGCGTCGGTCGGCAGCACGCCGCCGCCCGCCTGGCGCGTGCCGGGGATCGCCGTCTTGGTGGCGAAGTCGGTGCCGTTGTTGGTCTCCAGGACCGAGCCGTCGTCGAGCACGATGTAGCCGTGGTTGGCGCTGACGTAGAAGAGCGCCGCCAGGTGCGACCCGTCCGGGCAGCTGGACTCGACCGGCGTGAAGGCGATGCGCGAGAACGACTGGCCGCCGTCGGTCGACAGCCGCGCGACGCACCCGCCACCGGCCACGATGGTGTTGGCGTCGAGCACCTGGATCTCGGTCAGGTTGGAGAACGTCCCGGCCGGCAGGCCCGTCCAGTTGTCGCCCGCGTCGGTGGTCTTCAGGAGCGTGCCGAAGTCGCCGACGGCGTACCCGGTCGTCCCGGCGAACGCCATCGCGCGCAGCGTGTTGCCCTGCGGCAGCGGGTTGCCCCACAGCCAGCCGGACGACCCGACCTGCACGTTGGCAGACGCGCCGCCGGGCAGCGCCAAGAGCGCGCAGGCGCCCAGCGCGGCCGCGCCGCATCGCAGCAGCCTTCTCATGGTCAAGCTCCTCGTTCGGTGGTGCATGTGCCGCTCGAACGAGCCCCTCGCCCAGAAGTTACGCCGTTGTCGGACCTCAAGTCGGAGCACCCGCGGGCCGACCCCCTGACAAGGCCCCCGATGCCGCTTCGCCACGCCCCCACGACCGACGACGCCTGGTCCCGCCTGCTCGGGCCCGCCGCCGACGCCACCACGGAAGGCCTGGTGGTCATCGACGCCACCGCGACGATCCGCGCCTCCAACCTGGCGGCGCGGCTGATCGCCGGCGTCCACACCCCCGAGGCCGACCGCCTCGCCGGCCGCAACCCGCACGACGCGTCGTTCCTGCCGCTGCACCCCGACGGCACGCCGATGGCCGTCGACGAGCAGCCCGGCGCCCGCGCGATGGCCTCCGGCGAGCCCGTCCACGACGAGCAGATCCTCTTCCACCGCCGCGACGGCAGCGAGCAGTGGCTGCGCGTCAACGCCGTCCCGCTCTTCGCCGAGGGCGAGAGCACGCCCTACGGCGCGGTCTCCTCGTTCACCGACATCACCGCGTTCGTCGAGGCGCGCGCCGCGCTGGAGGCCCGCGAGCGCGAGCTCGCGCTGCTGGCCACCCACGCCGGCGACCTCATCGCCCGCCACGACCCGAGCGGCAAGATCGTCTACGCCGCCGGCGGCGCCGAGGCGCTGCTGGGCTTCCACGCCCGCCACCTCGTCGGCTTCTGGGCCGCCGACGTCTGCCATCCCGACGACGCCGCCGCGGTGCGCGCCGCCCACGAGGCCGCGCACGAGGGCAAGTCGGGCGTCGTCAGCTACCGGATCACCAACGTCCGCGACGGCCGCGAGATGTGGCTGGAGTCCACGGTCTCGCCGGTCCTCGACGTCGACGGCACCTTCATCGAGGCCGTCACGACCACCCGCGACATCACCGCGCGCAAGGCCGACGAGCAGCGGCTGCGCGAGGCCGAGGAGCGCGCCCGCGCCGCCGCCGAGGAGGCCCGCCGCCAGCAGGCGCTCCTCGAGGAGGCCCAGGCGATGGCGCAGCTGGGCAGCTGGTCGGGCGACGTGGTCACCGGCGAGCAGTGGTGGAGCCCCGGCCTGCACCGCCTCTTCGGCGTCGAGGACCACGGCGGCGACGCCCTGGAGGTCCACGACCGCCTGATGCACCCCGAGGACCGCGACGCCGTCCGCGACGCGCTGGCCCGCGCCGCCACCGACGGCGAGCCGTTCGAGATCACCTACCGGTTGGTCCGCCCCGACGGCGAGGTGCGGATCCTGCACAGCCGCGGCGCGCCCGCCGAGCGCGACGGCGGCCGCGTGCGCCGCGTGTGGGGCACGACGCAGGACATCACCGAGCGCCAGCACCTCGAGACCGGGCGCCGCGAGGCCGAGGCCCGCTTCCGGGCGGCGTTCGAGCACGCGCCGATCGGCGTCTGCGTCCTGGACTTCCGCGGCGAGGACCCCGGCCAGTGGCTGACCGTCAACCCCGCGCTGGCCGCGTTGCTCGGCTACACGCGCGACGACCTCCTGACCCGCCGCATCAGCCAGATCCTGCACCCCGACGAGATGCCCGCCACGCGGGCGCGGCTCGGCGCGCTGATGCGCGGGACCGAGGAGCGGATCACCGCCGAGTGCCGGATGGTCCACGCCGACGGCCACGTCGTCTGGGCGCTGGTGACCGTCGCCGCCGTGGCCGACGAGGACGGGCGCCCCGCCTACGGCATCGGGCAGGTGCTCGACATCACCGAGCGCAAGCGCTTCGAGGGCCAGCTGCAGTACCTCGCCGACCACGACGCGCTGACCGGCCTGTTCAACCGCCGCCGCTTCGAGGAGGAGCTGGACCGCGCGCTGGCCGGCGCCGAGCGCTACGGGCGCCGCGGCGCGATCCTCGTCCTCGACCTGGATGGCTTCAAGTACGTCAACGACACGCTCGGCCATCCGGTCGGCGACGAGCTGATCGCGCGCCTGGCCGGGACGCTGCGCGCGGAGCTGCGCGAGAGCGACGTCATCGCCCGCCTCGGCGGCGACGAGTTCGGCGTGATCCTGCCCGAGGCCACCGACGAGGAGACCGGCGCGGTCGCGGGCAAGCTGCTGCGCGCGGTCGCCCGCGACGGCGTCGTGGCCGACTCCAGCCGGCACGCTCGCGTGACCGCGTCGATCGGCCTGGCGTCGTTCGACGGCGCCGACGGCCTCAGCGCCGAGGAGCTGCTCGTCGAGGCCGACATCGCGATGTACGACGCCAAGGAGGCGGGCCGCAACCAGGCGGCGCGCTCCGAGCGCGAGGCCGCCGGCCCCGGCCGCCACGTGTCGCGCCTGTCGTGGCTGGAGCGGATCCGGACCGCGCTGGCCGAGGATCGCTTCGAGCTGTACGCGCAGCCGATCGTGGGCCTCGGCGAGACGGCCGACCTGGTCCCCGCCTTCGAGCTGCTGCTGCGGATGCGCTCCGACAGCGGCGAGCTCGTCCCGCCCGCCACGTTCCTGCCGATCGCCGAGCGCTTCGACCTGATCGGCGCGATCGACCGCTGGGTCGTCGGGCGCGCGGTCGCGCTGCTGCGCCGCGAGCACGAGGCCGGCCGCCCGGTCACGCTGTCGGTCAACCTCAGCGGCCGGACGATGGGCGACGCGGACTTCGCGGGCTGGCTCGAGGAGCTGCTGACCACGACGCCGGTGCCGCCGCAGCGGCTCGTCGTCGAGATCACCGAGACCGCCGCGATCGTCAACCTCGAGCGCGCGCGCGCGCTGGCCGACATGCTGCGCCGCCTGGGCTGCCTGCTCGCCCTCGACGACTTCGGCGCGGGCTTCGCCTCGTTCGCGTACTTGAAGCACTTGCGCTTCGACGTCCTCAAGATCGACGGCGAGTTCGTGCGCGGCCTGCGCGACAACCCGACCGACCGGCTCGTGGTCGAGGCGGTCGTGGCGATCGCGCGCGGCCTCGGGACGCCGTCGCTGGCCGAGTTCGTCACCGACTCCGACACGCTGGACGCCGTCCGTGAGCTGGGCGTCGACTACGCGCAGGGCTTCCACCTCGGCCGTCCGGCGCCGGTCGACGAGGCGCTCGGACTAGCCCGATCGGGGGCTGGACGGGGCGCTTAGTCTCCTGTCCATGGCCAGGATCGGAGTGCTGACGGGCGGCGGCGACTGCCCCGGGTTGAACGCGGTGATCCGCGCGGTCGTCCGCAAGGGGCTGCAGGACGGGCACACGCTGTTCGGCTACACCTACGGCTGGGCGGGCGTCCTCAACGGCGAGGGCGAGGAGCTGACCGCGCAGCGCACCGCGGGCATCCTGCCGCGCGGCGGGACGATCCTCGGCTCGTCGCGGACCAACCCCTTCAAGGAGGACGGACCCGGCGTGGAGGGCGTGCGCGCGGGCATGGCCCAGTACGGCGTCGACGTGCTCGTCCCGATCGGCGGCGAGGACACGCTGGGCGTCGCGGCGCGGCTGGCTCAGGAGGGCGTCCCGGTGGTCGGCGTGCCCAAGACCATCGACAACGACCTCAAGGGCACCGACTACACGTTCGGCTTCCAGACCGCGGTCCAGATCGCGACCGAGGCCGTCGACCGCCTGCACACCACGGCCGAGTCGCACAACCGCGTGATGGTCCTGGAGGTCATGGGCCGCCACGCGGGCTTCATCGCCGCGCACGCGGGGATGGCCGGCGGCGGCGACGTGATCCTCGTGCCCGAGCGCCCGTTCGACATCGAGGAGGTCTGCAACCACATCCGCCGCCGCCACGCGCACGGGCGGACGTTCTCGATCGTCGTGGTGTCCGAGGGCGCGACGCCCCGCGAGGGGACGCTGTCGACGACGGGCACCGGGCAGACCGACGCGTTCGGCCACGAGCGCCTCGGCGGGATCGCGGTGACGCTGGAGCGCGAGATCGAGGAGCGCACCGGCTACGAGACGCGGATGACGATCCTCGGCCACGTGCAGCGCGGCGGGACGCCGACGGCCTTCGACCGCGTGCTGGCGACGCGCTTCGGCGTGGCGGCGGCGGAGGCCGTGACCGCGGGCGCGTCGGGCGTGATGGTGGCGCTGCGCGGGGCCGACATCGTGACGGTCCCGATCGCCGAGGCGCTCGGCGACCCCAAGACGTTGGACGACAAGTTCTTCGCCGACGCCGAGGTGTTCTTCGGCTGAGGCGCGGCGCGCCTAGGCGGGCTGCAGGTCCGCGGGCGCGATGTCCCAGCGTGCGGCGATCTCCTCGAGCTCGCCGTCCAGGGTCCAGCGGTCGGGGCGGGCCTCGCCCTCGTGGTCGGGCACGCCGCCCTTGAGCGCCATGCAGCGCGTGTTGTCGCCGATGGCGCGGATCTCGGCCACCTCGTCGTCGCTGAGGACCACCTCGGCGGGGACGTTGGCCAGCTCCTCGCGCTGGGCCTCGACGGGCTTGGCGCCGTCCCAGGACTCCTGGATCAGCGTCGGGACCACGGAGGCGACCGCGGGGTGGGCGAGGTTGAACTGCGCGGCGAGCTGCAGCAGCGTCAGGCCGTGGCGCTCGGCGATCGGGCGCAGCGCGTCGAGGCGCTCGGCGCCGCGCTCGATCCAGCCGGCGGGCCGGAACTTGCGGTGGTCGCGCTCGGCCATCGGCAGGCCGGGGCGCAGGTCGTCGTGGAAGAGCCCGCCGTAGTCGGCGACGCGCGTGATGACCTTCACGTCGTGGGCGGCGGCGGCCGGGAGCGCCAGCTCGCCGGGCCAGGGCTCGAACGGGTTGAGGATCAGCATCGCCCAGTCGATCTCGCTGCCGAAGCGCTCGAAGCAGTCGATGACGTCGAGCGTGAAGCCGTTGGCCGGGCCCGGCGCGACGCCGATGCGGCGCGTCAGCCCCGCGTCGCGCAGCGCGGCCATCCCCTCCCACACCGCCTCGTGCGTGTAGCCCGTGCGATCGGGGTTGTGCAGCAGGAGCAGGTCGAAGGCGTCGGCGCCGATGCGCCGCAGGCTGCGCTCGGTCGCGTCGCGCAGGTAGGACGCGTACTCCGACGGCCCGCGCAGGCGCGGGTCGGTGAAGCGCGGATAGCCCTTGGCGCCCTCGCGCTCGCCGTTGTAGAAGTCGTGGCCGACGGCGCCGACGAGGCAGTAGGCGTCGCGGTCGAGGCCGTCCAGCGCGCGGCCGAGCAGCGTGTCGGCGGCGCCCTCGCCGTAGACGTCGGCGGTCAGGACGGTGCGGATGCGCTCGTCGGGGCGCATGAGCGCCAGCAGGCGGTCATCGTCGAGGCCGACGCCGAAGTGCATGAAGCGGCCGCCCGACCAGGTGCCGAGCGCGGTGTGCGTGGGATCCAGGGCCATCGGCTCCAAGGGTACGCGGGCGAGGCGAACATGGGAGGATCGCGGCATGGGTCGCCCGCTCGTGCTCCTGCTCACCCTCGTCGCCCTCGTGGCCGCCGGCTGCGGCGGCGGCGGAAACGGCGATGGCGGGGGCGCCGGCAAGCCCGTGTCCAAGGACGCCTATGGCCGGCAGCTCGCGCAGGCGGGCCAGACGCTGCAGAAGACGTTCGCCGACATCTCCGACCAGACCGGCGCCAACACCTCCGCCAAGGACGTCGGCGACCACCTCGAGCAGGGCGCCAAGGCGCTCGATGGCGCGGTCCAGAAGTTCAAGGCGATCACGCCGCCGGCCTCGGCCAAAGCCGCGCACGAGAAGCTCGTCCAAGGTCTCGGCGAGCTGGCCGACGTCTTCCGCAGGGGTGCGGCGGCCGCCCGCAAGAACGACACCAAGTCGCTGACCGCGGCGCTGAAGAGCCTCGCGTCCAGCGACGGCGTCCGGAAGATCACCGAGGCCCAGCAGGAGCTCAAGAAGCAGGGCGTGACGGTGACGACGGCGTCGAAGTAGAGCGCGCCGCTGGACAGGTTGTACGTCATAACGTACAGTCGTATGTCATGACCGACACGACGAGCGCCGCCCCTGCGACCTTCGACGCCCACGCCGCCGCCTACGAGGCACCGCGCCGCCGGCTGATCCCGCCGTTCGACGCGTTCTACGGCACCGCGGTCGGCGCGCTGGACATGCTCGGCCGCCCGCCGCGGCGGGTGCTCGACCTCGGGGCCGGGACGGGCATGCTGGCCGCGCGCGTCGCCGCCGCCCACCCTGGCGCCGAGCTGGTCCTGACCGACGGCGCGCCCGCGATGCTCGAGCAGGCGCGCGCCGAGCTGGGCCCGCGGGCGCAGCTGCACGTCGCCGACCTCGCCGATCCGCTCCCCGGCGGCGGCTTCGACGCGGTCGTCTCCGCGCTGGCCATCCACCACCTCGACGACGCCGCCAAGCGCGACCTCTTCGCCCGCGTCCGCGCCGTCCTGCCGCCCGGCGGCGTCTTCGTCAACGCCGAGCAGGTCGCCGGCCCGACGCCGTGCTTCGACCGCCGCTACCGCGCTTGGCACGAGGCATCGGCGCGCGCGGCAGGGACCGACGACGCCGAGTGGGCCGGCGCGCAGGAGCGCATGCGCCACGACCGCTGCGCCGACGTCGAGTCCCAGCTGCGCTGGCTGCGCGAGGCGGGGTTCGACGCCGCCGACTGCCTCTTCAAGGACCATCGCTTCGCCGTGCTCGTCGCGCGGCGGGCGGGCGGCGGCGTCGCGACCGAGCGCTAGTCCGGCCGCGCGGCGGCGGCGCGCAGCTTGTCGACCGCCGTGCGCAGGACGCGCGAGACGTGCATCTGGCTCAGGCCGACGAGCTTGCCGATCTCGGCCTGGGTCAGGTCCTCCTCGAAGCGCAGGCGGACGACCTCGCGCTCGCGGGCGGTGAGCGCGCGGCTCAGCGTCGTGAGCGTCGCGCGGTGCTCGGCGTGGACGAAGCCGTCGTCCTCGGCGCCGAGGCGCGAGCCGACGTCGAGGTCGTCGTCGTCGCTGCCGCGCACGGGGGCCGACAGCGACGTCGACATCCGGGCGCTCAGCGCCTCGCGGGCGTCGAGCACGGCCTCGGCGTCGATGCCGACACGCGCGGCGAGCTCGTCGACGGTCGGCGAGCGGCCCAGCTCGCGGCCGAGCGTCTCGACGGCGCGCTCGACGGCGATCGCCTGCTCCTGCAGGTCGCGCGGCGGGCGCACCATCCAGCTGCGGTCGCGGAAGTGGCGGCGCAGCTCGCCCGACATCGTCGGCAGGGCGTAGCTGGAGAACGCGGCGCCGCGGAACGGGTCGAAGCGATCGATCGCCTTGAGGAGGCCGACGCTCGCGACCTGGACGAGGTCGTCGAGCGGCTCGCTGCCGCGGCGGTACTTGCTCGCGGCGTACCGCGCGAGCGGCAGGTAGCGGTGCACGAGCTGCTCGCGCAGCTGAGGGTCGCGGGTTCGGGCATACCGGCGCAGCATCTCGGCGTCCCGTTGGCCGCCCGAGATGTTCGGCCGCGAGTCCTGTGTCTGGGCCAGCAGCCCCGGCGGGGCGCTGACGGTCATCTCTCGCAGACTCTCCGGGGCGCGCCGCGGGCAAACGCAGCGTGGCGCGTGGCCGGTGATGAGGCTTGGCGCAGTGCCCGCCGGCGGGGAGGCGGCGGCGGCCGGATGCGACGATGCCTCAAGCCACCACCCGCGGCCCGCGCACATGTCCTTCACCTTGATGATCGTCCGCTTGCCGAGCACACGTGTGCCGCTCGCAACCCGCCATCCGTCCATCCGGTCCGGACTTCGACGCTCTCAGGCTCTCGATCGCTTGACATCCTTCACTTCTTGAGGTTTCTTGTCGATCGCGCCCGGAGGAGCCGGGCCTGCGGTCGGTCCACGAGAACCCAGAAGGATTGCCATGGATGGGGTCGTTGTAAGCCAGCGCCGGGGTGGCGCGCTGTGTCGATTCGTCGTGCTCACTGCCGCGGCGCTGGTGGCGATCCTTCCAGGGGACACGCCGGTCGCGTCGGCCGCGCCTCCGACCGCCGCGGGCACGGTGACGCAGGTGTTCGGAGACGAGTTCAGCGGTCCCGGCCTCAACACCTCCGTCTAGACGCCGGGGTGGCTGAGCGGCGCCGAGACCACCGGGCCGATGTCCGACCGGTGCGTGGCGCGAAGCAACGTCTCGCAGCTCGGGGACGGGCTCCTGCGGCTCAAGCTGACGTTG
Organism: Conexibacter sp.; assembly: GCA_025964295.1. The sequence continues at coordinate 4,736 of JAOPZD010000426.1, read as the reverse complement.
CCCAACAGCGCGTGCGGCTCGGCGACGACCGCGACCGAAACCGGCGCGCTGGTGCAGTCGAGCACCGCCGACGGCGTATCCGGCCACAGCGGCTTCTCCTACAACTATGGCTACGTCGAGTGGAACGCCCAAGTGCCCGCGGGCACTGGAGGGTGCGGCGGCCCCTCGACGTGCATCGGGGCGACCCCGCAGCTGTGGAGTATGCCGGACGTCCACGATTTCGAGATCGACACCATCGAGGGCTATCACGGCCAAGCGTGTTGGAACACGCACGGCACCGTCACCGACCCCGGGACGCCCGCGTTCGACGCTCCGCCCGCCGGCTGCGTGCCTGGCGCACCCATGACCACCAGCTTCCACACCTACGGGGCGCTGTGGACGCCCAGCGGCGTGGCGTTCTACTACGACGGGCTGAAGGTCGGCGACGGGCGGCTCGGCGTCCACTCGACGGCGAGCGAGCACTTCCTGGTGATGGACATCATCAACCTGACCGGGTTGACCATGCTGGCGAGCAAAGAACTGCTGGTCGACTCCGTCCGCGTGTGGCAGCCAGACGCCGACGGCGACGGCGTGCCCGACGCCCCGGCGCGCAACTCGGCGGGCGACTCCGACCTTTGCCCGACCGCGCCGGGTCCCGCGTGGTCGCACGGCTGCCCGCCGCCGTCCAACGCCGACGCCGACGGCGACGGCGTGACCGACATGAACGACTGGTGCTTGAACAAGGTCGGCGTGGCGTCCAACCACGGCTGCCCGCCGGAGGGCCAGACGTCCAACGCGGCGGTCTACCGCGAGAACGTCGATGGCGTGAACATGTTCTACCCGGAGGCCGGCGGCGTCCTCGCGCTCGCCCACATGGACTCCAACCTCCCCAACAGCTGGGTACACGACACCTTCCCGGGAACCAACGCCGTAGGGCCGCCGTCGGCCATCCACCGGTCCAACGGCGACGTCATGTCGTTCTACCGCGGGAGCGACTCGATGATCCACGTGACGTGGCTCAACCATGTGACCAACGGATGGGCCGACAGCACGGTGGGTGGGCCGGCCATCGGACCGCCGTCGGCCGTCGAACGCAACCTCAACGGCGACGTCCACGCGTTCTACCGAGCCTCGGATGGCCACCTGCACGACGCATGGCTGAGCGGGACCACGTGGCACGACCAGCTCGTGGGCGGCGACGCCGCCGGCGACCCCGCCGTCGTCGACCGGCCCAGCAACGGGCAGCTCCACGTCTTCTACCGCAACGTCAACGGAGCGATCTACGACCTCTGGCTCTCCGGTAGCACCTGGACGGACTCCTACATCGGAGGGGCGGGCGACCCGGCACCGATGTACCGCTGGGACAACGGTGACATCCACGTGTTCTACCGGGCCACCGACGGCGCGATGGACGACGCCGTGCTCAGCGGTGGCTCGTGGGCCAACTGGGCGCTCGGCGGAACGCCGGCCGGGAAGATCGCGCCGATCTACCGCGGCCCGACCGGTGATCTGCACGCCTTCTACAAGAGCACTGACGGCTACCTCCACGACATGTGGATGAACGCCGCCACCAACGGCTGGGCGGACGCGACCATCGCCGGCCCGACCGCAGGGACCCCATCACCGGTCAACCGCGACAAGACCAACGACCTCCACGTGTTCTACGTCCGCAGCAACGGCGACCTTTACGACGCCTGGCTCAGCGGGAGCTCGTGGCACGACCAGCCGATCTTCGGCGGAGCCGCGTTGCCGACCAGCTAGCCGCGGCGCGCGGCGTCGCGGTCGATCGGGTGCTGAAGATGGCCGTCGATCGGCGCCAGGATCGGCAGCGCCGCGAATCCCAGGTCAGACCTCGACGGCGTAGACGAGGCGTTCGGCGAGCGATGTGAGGTCGATCTCAAACTTCACGTCGGGCTGGGGCGCCGGAGGTGCGGCGCCTCCAACTGCAACTGCAGCATGCGAGCGCCGACCACTCCGAACGACGAAAATCCCGCTCTAGGGTCTTCGCCGATGGGCGGTCTCGGACTTGAACCGAGGACCCCTCGCTTGTAAGGCGGCCATGTGAGCGGCGCACGAACTATCGAAATGCCTGCAAATTGGATGGTTCGTGCGCCGCGTCCATCCGACAGCGGACGGACCCGATGGGTCCCGATCGGCCGCGACATGCGCCGATCGGCGGCACTGGTGCCAGCCTGCGCGTCGACCCGTCAGGCCGCGCCGGAGGCGGCCGGCGGCGACGCGTCGTCGTCGTCGCCCAGACCGTTGATGCCCCAGCGCAGGAAGTAGGCGAAGAACGGGTCCGAGATGTAGAGGGTGCTCAGCTCCTCGTCGTAGTCCACGACCGGCTCACCCTCGATCTTGTCGCGCGCGATCTTGGACATCTCCTCAAGGACACGCGTGACCTCGTGACGCTGGGGCGGCTCGCTCTCCAGGACATCGCGCAGCGAGGCGCGGAGATCCGTGTAGGTCAGCTCTGTGAGCGGACCCGTGGCAGCGATCGCCGCGAGCACGGCCCCATAGATGTCGGTGGTCCGCCCGCTCTTCAGGACGCGCTGGATGCGGTCCGTGCGCTGCCGGGGTCCCGTGGCCAGCAGGTCGAACGCTGTCTTCGACGCGACGCTCGCGCGGCCGCGGAAGAACGCGTCCCAATCGTCGGGAGCGTTGATCTTGCCGGGCTCACCTTCGACCTGCTCGCGAATCCCGTTGACCTTGCAGAGCTGGAGGCAGAAGTCCTGCATCAGGTGGGGACTGCGGAAGCTCTCGTCGGCCAGGCGGTGGCGGATCTCTGGCGATGCCTCGACGTTGAGGACGTCGAAGCCCCGGGTCGCGATGCGCTCCAGTTCGTCGTGTGACCAGAAGGCGATCTGGATCTGCTCGACGCGCCCGGTCATCTCCTTCTCGACGCGCACGGCGTCGAACGCCCGATGAGGCACAGAGGCGAAGATCACGGCGACGCCGTCGAAGACCAGATCCTTGAGGGCACGCACGATCGAGAGTTGGACATTCGGGTCCAAGTAGTGGAAGTCATCGACGACGAGGGTCACGTCACCCTTGCGAAGTTCCGCGGCCGCCACGTTGAGCGCCGAGCGCTGGCGCCCCTGCTGGTACCGCCGCCCGGTCGCTGCGGTCTCGCTCTCGTCCACGCTCCCGCCGACCTGGACGACGTTGGGGATGCCGACGCTGGCGTTCACGCCAGCGGCGAGGTCGGTCCCCTGGCTCTTCGTGGTCTCGGCCTCCTCGTCGGTGTAGAGACCCATGCGATCGATCACCGCGTCCCAGAACTCGGTCGCGGTGGTGACGGAGCCCCCAGACACCCAGATGCCGTTGGTGACAACGCGCCGCAGCAGCACCGTCTTGCCGGACTTCGTTGGACCGGAGAGCGAGAGGATCTTGTGGCGCTCGTCCAGGTAGTCGCCCACGTGCTCCTCCAGGTGCAGCGACTCTCGCGGGTTGTACGTGACGCTGGGCAACCCGCCCGGAACGAAGACCTGCCCGAGGCGTAACGAAGACATGGGACGCGTAGCTTAGGGCGACGCGACCGCTCGCCTCCCAGCGCGAGGGGTCGGAGCCGCCGGCGCGCCGGCGCTCTGCGACGTTCGGCGCGGCTGCAGTTGCCGTGGTGGCACTCGCTCCGGGAGGTGCCACCACCCTCGGTCACTGCGCCACGGTGACCAGCCCCGGTGACCGAAGGGGGGTAGACCTACAACAAGGATCCGTCCGGGTGTGGTGCTGACATTGCCTCACGCCATGCCCCGCACCTCCTACCTCCACCCGAGCGCGATGTCAGCGTTAGCGCTCTGGTTCGCCAGGCCGGGACCCTCGTTCGTGATGCTCTGCCCCAGAACGCGAGCGCGCCGGGCGGCCAGGCCCGACGCGTCTCCGACTCGAGTCCTCTGGAGGCTCACACCGGCACTGGAGGCGCCGGCGCCGCTCCCAGTGCCAGATCCGGTCGAGGAGCGCCACGCGGCCTGAGTCGGGCGGACCCCGTGGCTGCAGGCGATCCGGGGGATGGGCGGTCTCGGACTTGAACCGAGGACCCCTCGCTTGTAAGGCGAGTGCTCTGGCCAACTGAGCTAACCGCCCGGGCGGCCCCACAGGCTACGGGGCTTCGCACGCGCGCGCGGACCCCGCCGGCCGGCTTGCGGTGGTTCGGGGTGTGAACGTCTGGAGGCCCGGGTACTCGATCCTCACGATGCTCGACCAGCGCCAAGCCAAGCGGGACGTGTTCGTGCTGGACGGGACCTTCGGTCTCGTCGGGCGCCTCGACGGGATCCACATCGATCCCGACGGAGAGGCGTGGGGCACGGTGCACTGCGGCACCTTCGGTGCGCGGACCCGCCTCGTCCCCCTGCGCGGCGCGCAGTGGTGGAGCGGCTACCTGCGCATCGCCTGCTCGCGCCACCAGGTCCGCACCGCTCCCGAGGCGGGCGACGACGTCCTCCTCGACGGCGACGAGACCGACACGCTGCGCGAGCACTACGCCGAGGCGCTGGAGGACGAGGGCGCCGAGCCGCGGTTCTTCCGGCCGGACTTCTAGCCGGCCCCGAGCGCGCCTCAGCGGCGCGCCGTCTGTGCTTCATCCGCGAGCCGCGCCACCGCGCGGCTCGTCCTATTCCGCGGCGGTCGTCGGCCCCGCGACCGGCGGCAGGATCGTCTCGCCGCCGTCGGGCGCCTGCGTCGGCTGCGGGTCGGGAGCCGGTGCCGGGTCGGCGGGCGGCGCCGGGTCGGCGGGGGCTGGATCGGGCGACGGCGTGTCG
>JAOPZD010000413.1 GCA_025964295.1 Conexibacter sp. | reverse complement strand
TCCTCGGCGAGGTCGAAGTCGCCGAGGAAGCCGATCCGCGCAGCGAGGACCCGGCCCCACTGCTCGCGGAAGGTCTGCTCGAGGATGGCCGCGGCCCTCTAGCCCAGCGGCCGGATCTCGACCCCGCCGCCCCACGCGGCGGCCGGGATCTTGGCGGCGAGCTCGATCGCGGCGTCGAGGTCGTCCGCCTCGAGGAAGCAGTAGCCGCCGACCGCCTCCTTGAGCTCGACGAACGGGCCGTCGGTCGTCAGCACCTTCTCGTCGGCGACGCGGACGGTCGTCGCCGTCTCCGGGCCGCCCATCCGGTCGCCGGGCGTGAACCCGGGCGTCTGGTTGACCGCCTGGTAGCCGGCGTAGATCTGGCCCTGCTCCTCGGCGCTCAGCGCATCCCAGGCGTCGGTGCCCGGCAACGGGGTCGTGCCCTGGTGGATCAACAGCATGTACTTCATCGACAGCTCCTGCTCGGGGTGGTCAATAGTCGCCTATAGACGAACGGCAGGGGCGGGAATCGACACCGCCTCGCGATCCGCCCACTGTGGCCGTCACCGGTCGGTGCTCGGAGCTTCGCGGCTCATGGCGGTCGCCGCCGCCACGAGCGCCCCCTGCCGCTGCGTCGCGGTGAGGTCGTCGGGCTTCATGAAGTGCATCGACAGCACGTAGCCCGCGCCCCCCTGGTTCCAGAGGACGACGAGGTGGCCTCCATGGATGCCACCGTTCGGGAAACCGGCGGCCTGCGCCACCAGCGCCGGATGGCCGGCGAGGGTCGTGCGGCGCAGCGATCGCAGGCGGACCGGGTACCAGAAGCCCCGGTGTCGACCGCGGCGCGCGCCGACGAGGGCCAGGTCTGTCGGTCGCGTGTTGCAGCACGTCGCCGACGGCGGGTCAGCGCGCACCGGCCACGTGCCTGCGCGTGTGGTCGCCAGGTCGAAGACGGGCGTCCGGCCGCCGGCCAGCACGTGGAACGCGGCGCCCGCGGGCTTGGAGGACCCACGCGTCTCGTAGTCGACCAGGTAGGCGGACGGTCCGTCCGTCAGCGACCGGTACCTGATCGTCCAATTCGCGGCGGGAAGCTCGGTCGGGCAGCGCACCGGCACGCGCCGCGTCGTTGCCAGCGCCGCGCACGTCCGGACAGCTGCGCGCGGCAGCGCGGCGAGGTGCGGCGGGGCCGGGCCGGCCGCCGCCTTGGGCGGCGCGTCACCGCACGCGACGGGCAGGGTCGCGGCGACGAGGAGGCCCACGATGGCCCATCGCATGGCGCCATCCTCCCTGAGATCCGGTCCGGTGTCAGCCCAGCGGCGTCGTCGAGCTCATGATCGGATCGGCGTGGAGCCCGACGGTTCGTGGCAAGGCCCGAAGGGCTCAGAGGTGAACGCCGCCCGACACCTCGATGCGCTGCCCCGTCACCCAGCGGTTGCCGTCGCCCAGCAGCGCCGCGATCGCGCCGCCGATGTCGTCGGGCACCGAGTACCGGCCCAGCGCGGTGAGCGAGGCGATGTGCTCTTGGACCTGCTCGTCGTCGCGCAGCAGGCCGCCGCTGAAGTCGGTGGCGACGGCGCCGGGCGCGATGGTGTTGACGGTGATGCCGCGCGGCCCCAGCTCGACGGCGAGGTAGCGCGTCAGCACCTCGACGGCGCCCTTGACCGATCCGTACACCGCGCGGTCAGGGCCGGTGAAGCGCGCCAGGCCGGAGGAGACGTTCACGATCGAGCCGTTGCCGGCCAGCAGCGGGGAAAGCTTCTGGGTGAGGAAGAACACGCCCTTGAAGTGGACGTCGACGAGCCGGTCGAAGTCGGCCTCGGTGACCTCGGCGAACGGGCCGGTGATGTTCATGCCGCCGTTGTTGACGAGGAAATCGAAGGTGCCGCGCGACCACCGCTGCTCCAGCGCCCCGGTGACGGCCGCCGTGAAGGCGTCGAAGGACGCCACGACGCCGGCGTCGAGCTGCAGCGCGACGGCGGACCGGCCGAGGTCGGCGATCTCCGCGACGACGGCGTCGGCCTCGTCGGCGTTGGCGCGGTAGGTGAGGATCACGTCGACGCCGTCGCGGGCGAGGTGCAGCGCGGTGCTGCGCCCGATGCCGCGGTTGGCGCCGGTGATCAGGGCGATGCGGGGGGAGGAGGTCATCCTGCCCATGCTGGCGGGCCGCCGGGGCCGGCAAAAGAGATCGCCTTATCCAGGGATGGACGGTCCCTGTCGCATACTCCCTGCATGGATCGCGAAGGGCTCGCCGACTTCCTGCGCCGGCGCCGGGCGGCGCTGCAGCCCGCCGACGTCGGGCTGGACACCAACGGCCATCGCCGCCGTACGACCGGGCTGCGCCGCGAGGAGGTCGCGGCGCTCGCGCACATGTCGACCGACTTCTACGCACGCCTGGAGCAGCGCCGCGGCGCGCGGCCCTCCGAGCAGACCGTCGGCGCCATCGCCGAGGCTCTGCGCCTCACGCCCGACGAGCGCGACCACCTGCTCCGGCTCGCCGGGCACGCCGCGCCCCCGCGCGGCGGGCGGTCCGACCGCGCCAGCCCTGCGCTGCAGCGCGTGCTCGACCGGCTCGACACGCCCGCGCAGATCGTCACCGACCTCGGCGTCACGCTCAGCCAGAACCCGCTCGCCGAGGCCCTCCTGGGCATCCAGACCCAGCACACCGGACGGCGCCGCAACCTCATCTATCGCTGGTTCACCGATCCGGACGAGCGCTCGCACGTCCCCGAGGCCGACCATGGCCTCCAGTCGCGCAGCTATGCCGCGCACCTGCGCGCGGTCGGTCGCCGCCGGGCCGACGACCACGAGGCCCAGGAGCTCGTCGACGAGCTGTGCGCCGCGAGCCCGGAGTTCGCGGCGCTCTGGGATCGCCACGAGGTCGCCGTCCGCGCCGACACGCGCAAGCGCGTCCTGCATCCGCTCGCGGGCTTGATGACCCTTGACTGCCAGATCCTGACCGCCGAGAACCAGACGGAGTCGCTGGTCGTGTTCACCGCGATCCCGGGCTCTGAGGACGCCAGACGCCTCGCGTCGCTGGCGCGCGGCTACGGTAAGGCCATGACGGGCGGTGGGACGAGCCGGCCGTTCCCCACACGGACCTCAGGAGAGCTACATGGCTGACTACGCGGTCGTCGATCCGGCGACGGGCGAGACGATCAAGACCTACGAGACGATCGGCGACGAGCAGCTCGAAGCGGCGATCGGCCGCGCCGACGCGGCGCACGACGGTTGGAGCAGGGGCAAGACGGTGGAGGAGCGCGCCGCGCTGATCCGCCGCGTCGGCGAGCTGCACTCCGAGCGCCGCCAGCAGCTCGGCGAGATCATCTCGCGCGAGATGGGCAAGCCGATCGAGCAGGCGGTCGGCGAGGTCGACTTCAGCGCCGCGATCTACGCGTACTACGCCGACAACGCGGCCGCGCTGCTGGCCGACGAGCCGATCGACCTGCTCGAGGGCGAGGGCTCGGCGTTCATCCGCCGCAGCTCGCTCGGCGTCCTGCTCGGGATCATGCCGTGGAACTACCCCTACTACCAGGTGGCGCGCTTCGCCGGGCCCAACCTGGTCATCGGCAACACGATCCTGCTCAAGCACGCGCCGCAGTGCCCCGAGTCGGCCGAGGCGATCGAGCAGATCTACCACGACGCGGGCCTCCCGGCCGACGCCTACATCAACATCTACGCCACCAACGACCAGATCGCGAACGTCATCGCCGACAAGCGCGTGCAGGGCGTGTCGCTGACCGGCTCCGGCCGGGCGGGCGCGGCGGTGGCCGAGATCGCGGGCCGCAACCTCAAGAAGGTCGTGCTCGAGCTCGGCGGCTCCGACCCGTTCCTCGTGCTGGCCGCCGACGACCTCGACGCGGTCGTCGAGGCCGCCGTCGGCGGGCGCATGGAGAACGGCGGCCAGGCGTGCAACGCGGCCAAGCGCTTCATCGTCGTCGACGAGCTCTACCAGCCGTTCCTGGACAAGTTCACCGCGGCGCTGACGAAGATCGAGCCGGGCGACCCCAAGCAGGAGGGCACGGTCCTCGGCCCGCTCTCCTCGGCCGGCGCGACCGACCGCCTCGAGGACCAGGTCAAGCGCGCCACCGACCAGGGCGCGACGCTCGTGGCCGGCGGCGGCCGTGACGGGAACTTCTTCAAGACGACCGTCCTGACCGACATCACGCCCGACAACGACGCCTACACGGAGGAGTTCTTCGGTCCGGTCGCGTCGGTCTACAAGGTCGGCTCCGAGGACGAGGCGGTCACGCTGGCCAACGACACGCCCTACGGCCTGGGGTCCTACGTGTTCACCAACGACGACGCCCAGGCGCTGCGGGTCGCCGACCAGATCGAGGCCGGCATGGTGTTCATCAACGCCGTCGGCGCCGAGGGCGTCGAGCTCCCGTTCGGCGGCGTCAAGGGCTCGGGCTTCGGCCGCGAGCTCGGGCGCTTCGGGGCGGACGAGTTCGTCAACAAGAAGCTCATCCGCGTCGCGGGCTGACCCGCGCGCGGTTCCCGGTCCGGCGAAGGCCCCGCGCACCGCGGGGCCTTCGCGACCTGGCGCGGTCGCGCTGGGCGTAGCATTCTCGGATGGCGGCGTTGTGGCGTCGGAGTCGTGGCCGGATCGAGGTCGAGATCGTCTCGGCCTTCGTCGTCGGCGCGGCCGCGTTCGTGGTCGCCGCGGTCGTGGGCAACGCCGCGCGGTCCCACGTCCCGGCGGCGGTGCTGGGCCTGCTCTTCATCGCTGCGGTGATCGCCGTCGCCTGGTTCGGGGGGATCGTCTACGCGGCCCCGGTCGGGCTGGTGACGCTGCAGGCGTTCGACTGGTACTTCCTGCCGCCGCTGCGCGTGCTGGACGGGGCGACCGTGTTCGTCCTGGCGGTCTCCATGCTCACCGCGGTGCTGATCGCCGAGATCGCCTCGGTGGCGGCGCGCCGGGCGACGGCCTCCGAGGAGGCGCGCGACGTGCTCGCCGAGGAGCAGGCGGCGCTGCGGCGCGT
>JAOPZD010000412.1 GCA_025964295.1 Conexibacter sp. | reverse complement strand
TCCTCGGCGAGTTCGTGCACGGCATGCACAAGTGGGGCTCGTCGGTGATGGTCATCCTGATCTTCCTGCACATGGCCAGGACGTTCTTCTTCGGGGCCTACAAGTACCCGCGCGAGCTGAACTGGGTCATCGGCGTGGCGCTGCTGATCCTCACGTTCGTGATGGCGCTGACCGGCTACCTGCTGCCGTTCGACCAGCGGTCCTTCTGGGCCACGATCGTGGCGAACAACATCACCGCGTCCGGCCCGTTCGTCGGCCCCTACCTCGGCGACTTCCTCAACGGCGGCGCCGACTTCAACGCGACGACGCTCTCGCGCTTCTACGCGATCCACATGTTGTTGGTGCCCGGCATCATCGGCGCCCTGATCGGCGCCCACCTCTACCTCGTCGCGCGCCTGGGGACCACGGCGCCCCCGTGGCAGAAGGTCAAGCCCGCCGACGAGCTGATCGAGGAGAAGGCGTGAACCGCCGCGAGAAGGAGGAGTACCTCCGCGAGTACTCGATCCTGAAGTCCCAGGGGAAGCCGTTCTTCCCCTACGCGGTCGCCAAGGACGGCGCGATGGCCTGCATCGTCCTGCTGGTCATCATCCTCATGTCGATCATCCTCGGCGCCGAGCTCGGCCCGAAGGCCGACCCGACGACGACGACGTACACGCCCCGCCCGGAGTGGTACTTCTTCTTCCTCTTCGAGCTGCTGCGCGTCATCAAGCCGCCGGAGTACGTCGCGCTGGCCACGATCGGCATCCCGACGATCTGCATGATCCTGCTGTTCCTGCTGCCGTTCTACGACCGCGGCGCGGAGCGGCGCCCCGAGCGGCGCCCGGTGGCGACGCTGACGGCGATCCTGATCATCGGCGCGATGGGCTACCTGACCTACGAGGGCGCGGCCGCCGGCCCGCCCACGCAGATCGACATGGCGACGCCGGCATCGGTCAAGGCCGAGGGTCCCGGCGTGGTCAAGCAGTACGAGGCCGGCCGGCAGGTGATGGCGCAGTCCGGGTGCCTGGCCTGCCACAAGGTGGGCGAGAACGGCAACTCCGGACCCGGTCCGGACCTGACCGACATCGCCGACCGGCTCCCGGCCGCGGGCATCCAGCGCACGCTGATCAACCCGACCGCCCCGATGCCGTCCTTCCGGACGCTGCAGCAGAACCAGCCCGAGAAGTTCAAAGCGCTCGTGGCGTTCCTCGGTCGCCTCAAGGGCAACCAGGACTCGGTCAAGGGCAGCTCCGGCGGCGCGGAGTAGTCGTCGGATGACCGCCGGCGGCGGCCCCGCAGCGCCTGCGCCGGACGCCCCCGGCGCCGATCGGGGCACCCTGCCCGAGCCGCAGGTCCGCGCGATGTTCGATCGCATCGCGCGGGTCTATGACCTCATGAACTCGGTCATGACGGCCGGGCTGCACCACCAGTGGCGCCGGCGCGCGGCCGACCTCGCCGCCGTCGGCCCGGGGGACCGCGTCCTGGACGTGGCCACCGGCACAGGCGACCTGGCGATCGAGCTGGCCTCGCGCGTGACGCCCGGCGGGCAGGTCGTCGGCACCGACTTCTCCGAGGAGATGCTGGCCTTAGCCCGCCGCAAGGCGCCGGGCATGCGCTTCGAGTGGGGCAACGCGCTCGAGCTGCCCTACGCCGACGGCGAGTTCGCCGCGGCGACGGTCGGCTTCGGCGCGCGCAACTTCTCCGACCTCGAACGGGGCCTGGGCGAGATGGCGCGGGTGGTCAAGCCGGGCGGGCGCGTCGTGATCCTCGAGATCACCACGCCGCAGAAGCCGCCGCTGTCGACGTTCTTCCGGCTGTGGTTCGACCGCGTCGTGCCGCTGATCGGCAAGGTCGCCGGCGACCCCGACGCCTATGACTACCTGCCCAACTCGGTCAAGCGGTTCCCGGAGCCCGCGGGGCTCGGGGCGGCGCTGGAGCGCGCGGGCCTGGAGCAGATCCGCTGGGTCCTCACCGCGGGCGGCATCATCGCGCTGCACGTCGGCGTCAAGCCGGCGGGGCCGATCGCGACGTCGGCCAACGGCACCCGTCCCGGCGGCGCATGAGCGACGGGGCGGGGCCGGTCACGGCCCTCGTCCACGCGGGCGGGGCGCACGTGCTCCCGCTCCTCGGGCGCGTCGAGGAGACCCTGCGCGCGGCGGCGACCGGCCACGGCCCGGCGCTCGCCGAGCACGCCGGGTCGACGATCGCCGCGGGCGGCAAGCGCCTGCGGCCGCTGCTGGTGATCCTGGCGGCGGGGGGCGACCCCGACGGCGACGGGGAGGGCCTCGTGCGCGCCGCGACGGCCGTCGAGCTCGTCCACAGCGCGACGCTCGTCCACGACGACGTCCTCGACCTCGCGCCGCTGCGCCGCGGGCGCCCGACGGTCTTCGCCACCGCGGGCCGCGGGGCCGCGACGCAGACCGGCGACCTGCTCTTCTCCCGCGCCTTCGCGCTGCTGGCCGCCAACGGCGATCCGCGGCAGGTCCGCGCGCTGAGCGACGCCGGGAGCGCGCTGGCGCGCGGCGAGCTGCTGCAGCGCGCCGACGCCTGGGACGCGACGATCTCGCTCGAGCGCTACCTGACGCGCTGCGAGCTGAAGACCGCGCGGCTGTTCGAGGCGTGCTGCATCCTCGGCGCGCTGGAGGCGGGCGACGGCGCGGAGGGCGCCGAGGCGCTGCGCGAGTTCGGGCGCCGCATCGGGCTGGCCTTCCAGATCCTCGACGACGTCCTCGACGTCGCCGGGCCCGCCGAGCGCACCGGCAAGCACCGCGGTACCGACCTGCTCGACGGCACCGTCACGCTGCCGTTCATCCTCGCGCGGTCGGCCGATCCTGCCCTGGGCGCGATCGATCCCCGGGCGATCGACACGCCGGAGGCGGCCGAGGAGGTCTGCGACCGGATCGCGGCGACCGGCGCGCTGGACGACGCGCGGGCCATGGCGCTCGAGCACGTCGCGGCGGCCAAGGCGGTCGTCCCGGAGCGCTTGGCCGAGCGCGAGCGGGCGGCGCTGCTGCTGGTGGCCGACGGCGTCGTCGCGCGGTACTCCTAGCCCCGGTCCGGGGCCTTAACGACAACGGGCCGGCGTATCGCAGCCGGCCCGTCGTGTGTGGTCACCGAGATGTGCGCGTGACGGCTGGAGAGCCCTGGGCCCTAGAAGTCCTCGGGGACGATGTGGTCCTCGGTGAGCGCGACGGTGAAGCGCTCGATCTCGTCCTCCATGTTGGCGTGCGACAGGCGCT
>JAOPZD010000393.1 GCA_025964295.1 Conexibacter sp. | reverse complement strand
GCGCGGCCGATGTCGATGCCCATCCGCGGCCGCGAGGTGGCTAGGCCGGACGCCGCGGCCGCGACGAGCGCGCCCTTGCGGCACGCGGCGGCGTCGAGGACCGGCTGCTGCTCGCTGCGCTGGCCGGCCTGGCTGAGCAGCGTCGAGTCCGACGGCGCGAACTCCGCCGCGCAGAGGTCGGCGACGTTCGTGAACGGGCCGACGTGGCCGGGGCGCCCGCCCCAGAACTCGAGCTTGAAGTCGCTCAGCGGCACGTCGGGCAGGTTGGTGAAGTGCGCCTCCAGGCGCCCGGCGTTGGGGCTCAGGCGCAGCTGGCCGTCGAGGCGCAGCGAGACGCCCGGGGCCTTGAGCATGACGCTGACGTAGGGCAGCTCGACGCCCTCCTCGTCGGGCGCCGGCGTCCCGATGTCGGAGAGGTACACGGCGCCCGACAGGCGATCCTGCAGCAGCGGGCTGACCGCGCTGGCCGTGCCGACGCGCGTGACGGGCGGGCAGGCGTCGGCGGCCAGCTGCGCGGGCTGGCAGATGCCCTCGCTCAGCGTGGCCGGGTTGGCCTGCATCGCGGCGGAGACCAGGACCGTGACGTCGGCGAGCGCCGCGTCGGTCGCCGGCTTGGTGATCTCGGTCTGGAACGGGGGCTGGGAGTCCTTGGCCTTGATGTGGGGGTCCTCGATCGACGTCGACACCTTGGGCCGGAACTTCAGCGCGTCGCAGCCCGTGGCCTGGAACGGGCCGCTGCCCGAGCCCTGCGTCCCGTCGACCGCCGTGACGCCGAGGTCGAACGTGCGCGCATTGCACCCCGACGGGTTGAGCAGGAAGTCCTTGCGGTCGACGGTCATCTGCAGCCGCCGCAGCCCGAGCGGGAAGCCCTTGAACGCGTTGGGCAGGTTGGCGGTCACGTGGACGCGGCCGTCGGTCTTGCCGAGCGTCAGCGCGTTGGCCAGCGTGAACGTCCCGAGGTCGATCGGGCCGACCTTGACCGGGATGTCGAGCCAGATCCGCGCGATCGACGTCGATGTGCCGGTGCCGAGGTAGGCCTTGCCGTGCAGCGTGATCGGCAGCGGCCCCGAGCCGACGACGGTCGTCACGTCGCCGATCTCCGAGGTCGACGGGCAGCTGCCCACCGTGGCCTTGGCGGTCGGGCACATCGGGACGCTGAAGACCTTGCCGACCAGGCCCGGGGGCAGCACGACGTCGAGGTTGCGGGGACGCCGCGAGTCGACCGGCCGCTGGAGGTCGAGCGACAGCGTGCCGCCGCCCAGCGCCTTGGTCGACGACATCCTGCCGCTGATCGACGGCTGCTCCTTGGGCGCGCAGCCGCCGTGGCCGTCGTCGGAGATCGCGAAGCTCGTCGCCGGCGTCTGCGGAGCGGTGCCGCTCCACGGCGTCGCGGTGATCGACCCCGTGTAGGTGCCGCACGCCGGCGGCGTCACCACGGCGCCGCGCGGACCGCCGAGGAACGTCAGCGTGAACTTCGTGAACGGGACGCGCGGGAGGTTGTCGAAGACGGTGGTGATCTGGCCGGTGTCGTCGTCGGGCTGGACGCTGGCCTTGATCTTGACCGTGACGCCCGACTTGCGGCCGATGATCAGCAGCCGGTAGGGGTCGCCGGGCGCGCGGCCGAAGTAGACGTCGCCGGGGACCGTCCCCAGCAGCGGGTTGTCGAAGGCGACGTGGCCGACCAGCGACGCGGCCGGGCACTTGACGGCGGGGTCGCCCTGCGGGCCGAACTGCGCGTCGGAGCAGAGCTCGAGCGTCGGGGCCAGCGACGGGTTGAGCGTCGTGCCGACCGGCAGCCGGACGACCGCCCTCTTGACGTGCGAGACCGCGCGGCCGTTGACGTCGGCCGGCTGGGTCAGCCCGATCGAGTGCGCCGTCGGCGTGTCGGGCGTCGGCTGCTCGACGCCAATCTCCATCCCGGGCTGGAAGGGCTCGTTCGCGCAGTCGGTCGGCGTGAACGATGCGGTGGTGCTGACCGGCCGGCTCGACGCGTAGGAGGTCGCGGTGATCTTCGTCGTGGCCGGCGTGCACGTGGTCGGGTTGACCATGAACGTGTTGCCGTTGGGCAGCGGGCCCTTGAGCGTGAGCTGCAGCGCGCGGATCTCGATCGGGATCCCGGCCTGCGAGCGCGGCAGGTCGTTGATGATCGTCTGCAGGCCGTAGTCGTCGTCGTCGCGGACGCGCACCTTGGCGATGATGTAGACGTTGCCCAGCAGGAAGTTCCCGGGCGGGCGCAGCACGATGCCCAGGCGCGCGGGCTCGTTGGCCGGCGGCTGGACGTTGTAGACGGTGCCGGAGATCGGCAGCGGCAGCAGGCCCCCGATGGCGGCGGTGGTCGTGGTGGTGCCGACCGCGGAGTCGGCGGGGCAGGCGTCGCGGTTGAGGTCGGCCTCGGCGCAGCGCGTGGTGGCCAGCGGGTTGCCGAGCAGGCCGGTCGGCAGGTCGACGGTCAGGTCGCGCAGGTTGTCGGACGCGTTGGTGACCGAGAACTGCAGGCTGAAGTCGCTGTGCGCGCCCGCGCGCGTGTCGGAGGGCGCCGCACTGGCGCCCGTCAGCCCGATCGCGCTCGCCCGCGCCGGCGCGAGCGCCGCCAGCGCCAGGATGAGGGCCGCGAGCGCGACGCCGACTCGATTTGCCAGACCCCTGTCCCCTGCCAGCACGGAATCTGGACTACCCGTGCCCCGGACAGCGAAACGCCCGCGTTCACAGAACGCGGGCGTTGCTGGCGCACCCGGGTTCAGGTGGGCGTCAGGCGGCGTTCAGTCGACGAACAGGTCAGCCTGCAGCTCGGCGTCGCTGCCGCCGTAGGAGTACGGGCTGAGGTCGGTCACGCCCTCCTCGGCGAGCACGTCCTCCACCAGCGCGAGGTTGGCCGTGTACTCACGGCTGTCGCGCGTCAGGACGACGTGGGCCGCGTCGGCCACGATCTCGGGCTTGCGCGACTTCGCCATCGCCGCGTCGCCGCCCAGGAGGTTCTGCACGGCGGCCGTCGCGACGAGCGTCTTGGGCCACAGCGCGTTGAAGGCGATGCCGTCGCCCTTGAACTCCTCGGCCATGCCGAGCGTGCAGAGGCTCATGCCGTACTTGGCGATCGTGTAGCCGATGTGGCCGCCGAGCCACTGGGGGCTGAGGCTGATCGGCGGCGAGAGCGTCAGCACGTGCGCGTTCTCTGACCGCTTGAGGTGCGGGACGCACGCCTTGCTGACGACGTACGTGCCGCGGGTGTTGATCGACTGCATCAGGTCGTAGCGCTTCATGTCCATGGCCTCGGTGCCGGACAGGTTGATCGCGCTGGCGTTGTTGATGCAGACGTCGATGCCGCCGAACTTCTCGACGGTGGCGGCCACCGCGTCGGCGACCTGCTGGTCGTCGCGGATGTCGCCGACGATCGGCAGCGCCTGGCCGCCGGCCCGCTCGATCTCCTCGGCGGCCGTGTACACGGTCCCCTCGAGCTTGGGGTGCGGCTCCGCGGTCTTGGCGATCAGCGCGACGTTCGCGCCGTCGCGCGCGGCGCGCACGGCGATTGCGAGACCGATGCCCCGCGAGGCACCGGAGATGAACAGGGTCTTGCCTGAGAGCGTTCGGGACACGCGCGGCATCCTATTCGGGACCGGAATCCCGCGAACCGGGACGATCTCGGACCCACATGTACCACCTGGTTTGGGCGGAACCTGAGAATGTTGCGTAAGCACGTGCCAAGTTGGCCGTTGCCGAACGAGAACCATCGCGCGGTTCACGTTTCTGAGCGATGATGCGTGCGGCAACAATCCCTGAACCCAAGGAACGTCATGCCTTCGATCACCACCGTCGACGACCAGCGCTATGTGAAGGCGCTCTCGCATCCTCTCCGGGTCCGGATCCTGGGGATCCTGGAGGAGCAGCCCGCGAGCCCCGTCGAGCTGAGCCAGGTGCTCGACGCCACGCTCGGCACGATCTCCTACCACGTGCGCCAGCTCAACGAGCTCGGGCTCCTGGAGCTCGTCCGCGAGACACCGCGCCGCGGCGCCATCGAGCACCACTACCGGGCCAAGCCGCGGCCCAAGAGCGGCGGCGACGCGTGGGACAGCGTCTCGGTGGTCGCCAAGCAGGCGGTCATCGGCGCCGAGCTGGCCCAGACGACCGAGGTCGCCACCCGCGCCGCGGGCGTCGGCGGGTTCGATCGCGACCACGCGCGCCTCGAGCGCCTGCGCATGTCGCTGGACGCCAAGGGCGTCGAGCAGCTCTCCAAGGCCGTCGGCAAGCTCGTCGACGACGCACGCAAGATCCAGGAAGCGGCGACCAAGCGCCTGGGCAACGGCAACGGCTCGGCCTCGGATACCGCGCTCGTCGCGATGCTCTTCGACGCCGTCGGGGCACCGGACCCCAGCGCGGGCCGCCCGGAGCCGACCCAGAAGCCGCGCCGGCCGCGCCGGCGGGCCGGCTGAAGAGTCCCGTCACAGGTTCGCCGCCGGTGCGTCATAAGGGACATGGCCCTTAGACGTGACGACCGCTGCGGCTCCCGCTTCCGGCGCGGCAGCACCGACGACGAGCCGCACGTGCCCGAGACCGAGCCGCTGGGCCTCACCGGGCTCGGCGAGGCGTTCATCGACGCCCTCAAGGACGACGAGCGCTTCCGCGACGTCTTCGCCGACCCGTTCGGGGAGAAGCAGGGGCCGGCGGCGACCGCGTGAGCTAGAAGACGACGGTCGTCGCGCCGTGCCGGAGGACCCGGTCCTCGCAGTGCCAGCGCACGGCGCGGGCGAGGACCGAGCGCTCGATGTCCGCGCCGCGCCGGGCCATCGCCGCGGCGTCGTCGCGATGGCTGACGCGGATGACGTCCTGCTCGACGATCGGCCCCGCGTCGAGCTCCTCGGTGACGTAGTGCGCGGTCGCGCCGATCAGCTTGACGCCGCGCTCCTTGGCCCGCTGGTAGGGGCCGGCGCCGGCGAAGGCCGGCAGGAACGAGTGATGGATGTTGATCACCGGCACGCCGACGCGCTGCAGGAAGTCGCCCGACAGGATCTGCATGTAGCGCGCGAGGACGACGAGGTCGCACCGCCCGGCCAGCAGCTCCAGCAGCCGCGCCTCGGCCTCGGGCTTGCCGTCCGGCGCGACCGGCACATGGTGGTAGGGCAGCCCGAATGCCTCGACGTCGGCGCGCAGGTCGGGGTGGTTGGAGGCGACGAGCACGAGCTCGGCCTCGAGGTCGCGCCGCCGCCAGCGCCACAGCAGCTCCTGCAGGCAGTGGTCCTCGCGGGAGACGAGCACCGCGACGCGCTTGCGATCGGCGGCGTCCCACAGGCTCCAGGTCATGTCGAACTGCTCGGCGACGTCGCGGCGGAACGCGGCCCTGAGCAGATCGACCGGCGCGGCGTCGGGGCCGGGCGTGAACTCCATCCGCAGGAAGAAGGCGCCGCCCCAGGGGTCGGAGCTGTGCTGGTCGGAGTGGATGATGTTCGCGCCGGCGCCGAGCAGGAAGCGCGACACCGCGGCCACGATCCCGGGGCGGTCCGGGCAGGAGACCAGCAGGCGCAGGGTCGTCGTGGTCGTCGCCGCCGGCACGGGCGCCGATCATAGAGCGGTCGCGCGCGGTCCAGTGAACGCGTACGATCCGCCGACCATGCCCGAGATCTCCCCTGCCCTGTACCGCGCCGGCGAGGGCGAGCCGCTCGTCCTCATCCACGGCTTCACCGCCACGTGGCGCTGCTGGCTGCCGATCCTCGGCGAGCTGGTCCCGCGCTTCGAGGTGATCGCGCCCACGCTGCACGGCCACGACGGCGGCTCGCCGCTGCCGCCCAGCGAGCACCCGCACTCGATCGCTCGCGCGGCGGACCTCCTCGAGCAGCACCTCGACGAGCTCGGCGTCGGCAGCGCGCACCTGGCGGGCAACTCGCTCGGCGGCGCGCTGGCGCTGGAGCTGGCCAAGCGCGGCCGCGCTCGCAGCGTCGTCGGGATCTCGCCGGCGGGCGGCCTGCGCCCCGGCGACGAGGCGGCGGCCAAGCAGATCATCAAGGTCTTCTCGCGCATGCAGAAAGCGACGACCAAGTCGCTGAAGATCCTCCCCAAGGTCATGGCCCGCCCCGGCCTGCGCCGCCTGGCGCTGCGCGACGTCATGACGCGCGGCCACCAGGTCCCGGCCGCCGAGGCGGTCGGGCTGGCGCGGTCGTCGGTGCGCTGCGAGATCGTCGAGGACGTCTACGCGATCCTGCGCGCCGGCCAGGCCTCCCTGACCGACCTCGACAAGATCGACGTGCCGGTGCTCATCACGTGGGGCGACAAGGACCGGATCCTGCCGATGCCCGTCCACTCCCCGCGCCTGCGCGAGGAGATCCGCGGCCTCGAGTTCCGCGTGACGCCCGGCGTCGGCCACACGCCGATGTGGGACGACCCGGGCCTCTTCGCGACGACGATCGGCGACTTCGCCGAGCGCGCGGCTACGACGCGGCCGGCAGAGCGGACCGACGGCGCGGGCGACCCAGCCGCCGCGGCGACGGCGTAGGCGCCGGGGCGCCCGGGCGCGGGTCGTCGGCTGCGACGCGGGCCAGGCCCGCCGAGATGCCGAGGACGAACAGGCCGCAGAAGGCGAGCATCAGCAGCGCCGAGGGCGTCCACAGCCAGCCGGGCACGTAGTCGCGGCGCTCGGTCTGCATCGCCGCGACGTCACTGACGAACGGCGCGGTGAAGTGCTCGGGGCGGGCGACGCCCGGCGTCGGGATCGAGGGCTCGCGCGGCAGGTGGAGCGCCAGCGCCACGAACGCGCGCCCGCTCTGCAGCCGCAGGTTGGTCTTGTAGTCGCCGTAGAGGGGGACCGGGCCGTCGGTGCGGTAGACGCCGGGCGCGATCTCGTCCAGCTGGCGCGAGACGCGGTTGCCGCCCTGCCAGGCGAGCACCTGGCGCAGCTGGGCGCGGTCGGCGAGCCCGGCGTCGGAGAAGCGCACGGTCGCGATCGCCTCGCGGTGCGCGGCGTCGCTGCCGGCGACCGGCGCGAGCGTCACGGTGGCGGTCAGGTCGTCCGGGTTGCTCGTCCACAGCGCGTTGGCGCCGAGGG
>JAOPZD010000348.1 GCA_025964295.1 Conexibacter sp. | reverse complement strand
GTAGCGATCGTGGGTCACCGCGACCACCGCGCCCTTGTAGTCGGCGAGGTAGCGCTCCAGCCAGCCGACCGACTCGGCGTCGAGGTGGTTGGTCGGCTCGTCGAGGAGCAGCAGGTCGGGCGCGCTGAGCAGCAGCCGGCAGAGCGCGATGCGGCGGCGCTCGCCGCCCGAGAGCGTGGTGACGTCGGCGTCCGACGGCGGGCAGCGCAGGGCGTCCATCGCGTAGTCGATCGTCGTGTCGAGGTTCCAGCCGTCGGCCGCGTCGATCTTGGCCTGCAGCTCGGCGAACTCGTCGGCGGTCTCGTCGGAGTAGTTCATCGACAGCTCGTTGAAGCGGTCCATGAGCGCCTTGGTCTCGGCGACGCCGTCGAGGACGTTCTCGCGCGCCGTCTTGGTCGGGTCGAGCTGGGGCTCCTGCTCGAGCATGCCGACGGTCGCGCCCGGGGCGAGCATCGCCTCGCCGCTGCGGAAGTCGGTGTCGATCCCCGCCATGATCTTGAGCAGGGTCGACTTGCCCGCGCCGTTGTAGCCGAGCACGCCGATCTTAGCGCCGGAGTAGAACGCCAGCGTGACGTCGTTGAGGATCGGCTTCTCGGGGCCGTAGGCCTTCGTGAGCCGCTGCATCTGGAAGATGTACTGGGGCGCCATGTCCCTTCAGGATAGGAGGCCTACGCGCGCGGTTGTGCGCCGGCGACCCACCGGTGCCCCACGAACACCGGCTCGGGGACCAGCGCGACCCCGAAGGCGTCCTGCACGCCGTCGGCGATCTCGTGCGCGAGCGCGACCAGTCCGGCGGTGGTGCCTGCCCCGCGGTTGGTCAGGGCGAGGACGTGCTTGGTCGAGATCGCGATGCCGGCCGGGTCGCCGTGGCCACGTGCGAAGCCCGCGCGCTCGATCAGCCAGGCGGCCGAGGTCTTGGTCCGGCCGCCGGGCTCGGGGAAGGCCGGAGGGTGCGCCTCGGCGCCCAGGCGCTCGGCGGTCCGGGCCTGCAGCTCGGCGAACTCGGCCGGGGCCAGGATCGGGTTGGTGAAGAACGACCCGGCGCTGGCGGTGTCCGGGTCGGCGGGGTCCAGGACCATGCCCTTGCCGCGGCGCAGCGCGAGCACGGCATCGCGGACGGCGGCCAGCGGAGCGGTCGCGCCGACCTCGATGCCCAGCGCGCGCGCCAGCTCGGCGTAGCGGACCGGGCGCGACTCGTCGCCGGGGGTCAGCGCGAAGCTCACGCGCAGCACCGTCCAGCGGCCGGGGTCGCGCTTGAACGCGCTGGAGCGGTAGGCGAAGCCGCACTGCTCGGGCGTCAGCTCCTCGACGGTGCCGGTGGCGCGGTCCAGCGCGCGGACCGACACGACGGTTTCGCTGACGTCCTGGCCGTAGGCGCCGACGTTCTGGATCGGCGTCGCGCCGACCGAGCCGGGGATGCCCGCCAGGCACTCGATCCCGGCCAGGCCGTCGGCCACGCAGCGCGCGACGAACGCGTCCCACGGCTCGCCCGCCGCGACGTGGAGGACGTCGCCCTCGCGCTGCACGCCGCGCGTGGCGACGCGGAGGACCGTGCCCTCGAAGCCCTCGTCGGCGACGACGACGTTGGAGCCGCCCGCCAACAGCAGCAGCGGATCGCCGGCGGCGGTGCGCTCGCTGACCACGGCGAGCAGCTGCTCGTCGGTGCTGGCCTCGATGAGCTCGCTCGCGGGGCCGCCGAGGCGCAGCGTGGTGTAGCCGGACAGGTCCACGGGCTAGGAGCCTATGTGGTGGGCCGATACCCTCGAAGGTCGTGCCGCAGGTCCTCGACATCGAACAGGCCTTGCTCCTCCTGGAGCTCGACCCGCCCTTCGAGAAGCGTGACGTCCAGCTCGCGCGCCGTCGCCAGGCGAAGGTCTGGCATCCCGACCTGGCGCCGCCGGGCTAGCAGCTCGAGCACGAGCGCCATCTCAAGGCCATCAACGAGGCGGCCGACCAGCTCGAGAGCCTCGCCGAGGGCTCGCGGGGCGGCAAGGTGTCGCGCAACGCCGTCAAGGTCAGCGCCGCCGCGGCTCGCGCTGCGCGCGCCGAGGCGGGGCGACGCAACTACGAAGAGGAGCAGGCGCGGCGGGCCCACGCGGAGGAGACGCAGAAGCACGACCCGTTCGGCTCACGCGTCCCCGACCACTCGGTCGTCCACCGCTACGCGCGCTGCCTGTCCTACCCCGAGTGGGGCGTCGGCGAGGTCGCGGGCATCTACTTCACCGGCGGCGGCGACGACATCCAGCAGTGGGCGCGCGTGCGCTTCAACCCCGGCGTGCGGACGGTGCCGGCCGGCTCCCTGCAGTTCGTGGACTTCTCCAAGCCCGACCCCGGCCACGAGCGCGTCCAGCGGTTCATGACCGCCGCCCAGCACGCGATGGTCGAGGGCGACTATCCGCTGGCGGCAAAGCGCCTCATCTACGCCCGCGACGCCGAGCCGTCCAACATCTCGGTGCTGCGGCTGCTGACGCTCGCGTTCTGGCAGGCGGGCGAGCTGACCGCGGCGGGGCGCGCGGTGCGCGACTGGGCGCGCGCGGACCCGACGCGCCCGGCGGCCCAGCGCTACGCGTCGCGGATCTACGAGGACATGCGCGCCTACGACCTGGCCGCCGAGGCGGCCTTGCGCTCGGCGCAGCTCGGTCCGGCCGATGCCGGCGCGTGGGAGCGCGTCGGCCGGCTGCGGCTGCGGCTGTTCGATCGCGAGGGCGCGCTCGACGCGCTGGAGCAGGCGCGGCGGCTCGGGCCGAGCATCGACGGCCTGCTCGACCTGGCGCTCGCCCACCATCTCGGCGGCGACCTCGGCGGCGAGGTGACGGCGACCGAGCAGGCGACCCTGCTCGATGCCCAGCACCCTGCGGCCTGGTCGCGCTACGCCCACGCGCTGGCGCGGACCGATCGGGTCAGTGACGCCATCGCCGCCGCCGAGCGCGCGCTGCGCCTCGCCCCCGACGACGGGGAGGTCCGCGAGCTGCTCGTGCGCCTCCACGCCGCCCAGCCGCGCGTGCTCCCGGCTGCATGACGGTCACCGCGTGGCTGGCCGAGTACAGCGCCGGCCGCGAGGCCTACGGCGTGGTGTCGGGCGGCAACGGGCGTGATGCGGTGGGCGCGCTGCCCGACGGCGTGGTGCTCGTCGACGGGCCGACGCCCGACGTGCAGTTCGCGGTGCCCGCGTGGGGCGTGGACTTCGATGCGGCGCACATGCCGGCGCTCGAGGTCGTGCAGCTGCGCTCGGCCGGCGTCGACTGGCTCGTCGACCGCATCCCGGCCGGCATCACGCTGTGCAGCGCGCGCGGGACGCGCGACGGGGCGATGGCCGAGTGGGTCGTCGCGGCGCTGCTGGCCGACGTCAAGCGCGTGCGGCCGTTGGCCGAGGCGCAGGCCTCCCGGCGCTGGGAGCGGCTCGACATCTTCGACCTGCGCGGCCTGCGCGTGCTGCTGCTCGGCCACGGGTCGATCGGGCGCGAGACCGAGACGCTGCTGGCGCCGTTCGGGTGCGAGGTCCGCGGCGTGGCGCGCCGGGCGCGCAACGGGGTGGCGGGAGTCGACGCGCTGGGCGAGCTGCTGCCGTGGGCCGACGCGGTCGTCAACCTGCTGCCGCTGACCGAGGCGACGCGGGGGATGGTCGACGCGCCGTTGTTGGGGTCGATGCGCGACGGCGCGTTGTACGTCAGCGCCGGCCGCGGCCCCACGACCGACACCTATGCCTTGCTCGCGGAGCTGCAGGCGTCGCGGCTGCGCGCGGTCCTCGACGTCGTCGACCCCGAGCCGCTGCCGGCCGACCACCCGCTGTGGAACGCGCCGGGCGTGCTGCTCAGCCCGCACGTCGCGGGCGATACGCCCGGCGGCGACCGCGCCGCGTGGGCGCTGGTCGGCGCGCAGCTCGGCCGGTTCGCCCGCGGCGAGCCGCTGCTCAACGTGGTCGCCGAGGGCTACTGAGCATGAGCACCGGCGCCGAGCTGCTGGTCGCGGGGCTGGAGCGCGCCGGGGTCCGCGTGGTGTTCGGCCTGCCGGGCGTGCACAACCTGCCGGCCTGGGAGGCGCTGCGGCGCTCCCCGATCCGGCTGGTCGGCGTGCGCCACGAGCAGGCCGCCGTCTACGCGGCCGACGGCTACGCGCGGGCCACCGGCGAGGTCGGCGTCGCGCTGGTGACGACGGGGCCGGGAGCGGCGAACACGCTCGGCGCCGTCGGCGAGGCGTGGGCGTCGCGGTCTCCCGTCGTGGTGATCGCCACCGACATCCCGACGGCGCTGAAGCGGCCGGGCGTGGTCGGCGGCGCGCTGCACGAGGCCGCCGACCAGCTGGCGCTGTTCGCGTCCGTGACCAAGGGGACCTACCGG
>JAOPZD010000310.1 GCA_025964295.1 Conexibacter sp. | reverse complement strand
GCCCGGCCGGCCACGTCGAGCGCCTCGACGAGGCGATCGGCGACGGCTTCGCGCTGCTGGCCGTCGACGTGCCCGAGCCGGCGATCCCGGCGGGCGCGCTCTGGCGGCGGCTCGATCCGCGGCTGGTCGCGGTCATCCTCGACGACCGCTTCCCCGAAGACACGCCGCTGCGCAGCGTCGCGGACTTCGACGGCGGGCTGCGCGCGGCGCTCGCGCCGGTCGCCGGGCACTACGTGCTCGTGCGGCCCGACCGCTACGTCGCCGCGGTCTTCGCGCCGGAGGGCGCGGCGGCGGTCGGGCAGGCGCTCGCGCCGGCGTGGGGCTGTCCGCGCAGCGGCGACCCGGCGCCGGCGGCGGCGCGATGACCAGGCCCCGTGGTATATCTGGCGACGTGCCGACGCCCGAGCCAGAGACCGCCACGGCGGCCAACGGTGGCGACGGTCCCGCCCCGACCTACCCGATCGGCTCCGTCGACAACGCTCTTCGGATGCTGTTGATGATCGGTGAGCACTCCGAAGTCCGGGTCTCCGACGCCAGCGCCGAGCTCGGCGTGGCGCCGTCGACGGCCCACCGCGTCCTGCAGATGCTGCAGTTCTACGGCTTCGTCCGCCAGGACCAGCAGAGCAAGGCCTACACCGCCGGGCCGGTGTGGGCCAAGATGGCGCTGCGCGGACTCCACAGCCTCGACATCCGGACCGTGGCGCGCGGGCACGTCGAGTCGCTCGTCGCGGCGACCAAGGAGACCGTCCAGCTGCTGAGCCTGCAGTCCGACGGCCAGATGGTCTGCCTCGACGCCGTCGAGGGCCCGTTCGTCGTGCGCGCGGCCGGTCGCGTGGGCGCGACGCTGCCCGCCTACGCGACGGCCGGCGGCCGCGCGGTCCTGGCGACCCTGCCGCCCGAGCGCGTCCGCGAGCTCTACCCGCACGCCAAGCTCAAGCGCCTCGGACCCAAGACGATCGGCACCCGCGCCGCGCTGGAGGCTGAGCTCGCCACCGTCCTGGAGCAGGGCTACGCCTGTCAGCGCGAGGAGCTCGAGCCCGGCGTCAGCGCGATCGCTGCGCCCATCCGCGGCGAGGACGGCGTCGCCGCGTTCGCGGTCGACGTCGTCATGCCGTCCTCGCGGCTCGCGGACGCCGACGTCGCCACGATCGCGGCGGCGGCGATCAGGACGGCCGACGCCATCGCCGGCGCGATCGGCCTCTAGCGCCTGAGCGCCGCCGCGCGCCGCCGCCGCGCGCGATCGATCGTCTACGACGGCCGCAGCAGGTCCTGGAACCCGATGCGCTCATAGAACCGCTCGCGCACGCGGTCGCCGAGGTCGTTGACCTCCTCCGCGCCATCGCCCATCGGATCGATGTGGACCCGGAAGGGGCGCTGCCCCTTGGGCAGGTCGACGACGCGCACGATCTGCCGCGCGACCTCGGTGGGATCGGCGTCGTCGGGGGTGAGCCCCGCGAGCCGTGCGGCGATCTCGTCGGCGACGCCGGCGTAGCGAGCCTCGTAGGCGTCGGCGACCTCGCGGTCGGCCGCGTGACCGGCGTTGGCGAAGTGGTTGGTGCCGGTGGTGAAGGCGCCGGGGACGATGATGGTGGTGTCGATGCCGAACCGGGCGACCTCCGCGGCGTAGCTGACGGCCAGGGAGTCCTCGGCGGCCTTGGCCGCGAAGTACGGCGCCAGGTAGGGCGGGGTGCCTCCTCGGGTGCTGGTGGACCCGACCCAGACGAGCAGGCCGTCCTGCTGGGCGCGGAGGTGCGGCAGGACGGCGCGGTTCACCCGCTGGGTCGACAGCACGTTGGTGTCGTAGACGGAGGCGAGCTGCTCGGGGGTGAAGGCCTCGGCCGGACCGAGCACCATGTGGCCGGCGTTGTGGACGACGACGTCGAGGCGGTCGAGCTCGGCCAGGACGTGGGCGATGGCGGCGTCGACCGACCCCTGGTCGGAGACGTCGAGCTCCACGCTGCGGAGGTCGACGCCGTGCTCGCCGGCGTAGGTCGCGGCGTCGGCCGCCGCGACCGCGTTGCGGCCGGTGACGTCGCGCATCCCGGCGTAGACGGTGTGCCCCGCGTCGGCGAGGGCGCGGGCGGCCATCGCGCCGAAGCCGCTCGAGGCGCCGGTGATGATGATGTTCTTGGGCATGGGGTCGTCCTCCCTAGATCACGCCGCCGTTGGCGTACAGGATCTGCCCGTTGACCCAGCGCGCCGGGCCGGCGAGGAAGGAGACGACCTCGGCGATGTCGTCCGGGCCGCCGAGCCGCTCGAGCGGCGACATGCCGGCGAGGCGATCGATCGTCGCCTGGTCCTTGCCGTCGAGGAACAGCGGCGTGGCGGTGGGGCCGGGAGCGACGGCGTTGACGGTGATGTCGCGGCCGCGCAGCTCCCTGGCCAGGATCAGCGTCATCGCGTCGACGGCGCCCTTCGTGGCGGCGTACGCCGTGTAGCTCGGGAGCGCGATCTTGACGACCGACGAGGAGAAGTTGACGATCGCGCCGCCTGAGCGCAGGCGCCGGGCCGCCTGCTGGTCGACGACGAACGTGCCGCGCACGTTGGTGCGGTGCATGCGGTCGAAGTCGTCGAGGCTCAGCTCGCTCAGCGGCGACAGCAACATGATGCCGGCGGTGTGCACGACCACGTCGACGCCGCCGTACAGCGCCTCGGCCTGGTCGAACAGCGCTTCGACGTCGCCCTCCTCGGCGACGTCGCCCTGGGCGGCGCTCGCGATGCCGCCCGCCTCGGTGATCGCCTGGACCGCCTCGTCGGCGCGCGCCGCGTTGCCGGAGTAGTGCAGGACGACGCTCAGGCCGTCGCGGGCCAGGCGCTCGGCGACGGAGCGTCCGATGCCGCCCGACGCGCCGGTGACGATGGCGACGCGCGGGTCGTGGGAGGGCGGGATGGGGGATGCCATGGTCTTCCTCGGATCGGTCGGTAGGAACGCTGATCTGGACCTGCCGTAACGACGATAACAGGTACGTCGTATCTTTGCTACCCCGTTCTTGTTACCCTGGCTATGTGGACATCAGGACGAAGATGCTCGAGGCGGCGGAGGCGCAGTTGAACGCGTCGCCGGACCGCGACATCGCCACGCGCGCGGTGTGCGAGGCGGTGGGCGTCGGCGCTCCCGTGCTCTACCGGCTGTTCGGCGACAAGAACGGACTGCTCAGCGCCGTCGTCGATTACGGCTTCGAGCGCTACCTGTCGACCAAGCGGGCGGCGACGCCGTCCGAGGACCCCGTGGCCGAGCTCCGCGACGGCTGGGACACGCACGTCGGCTTCGCGCTGGAGCACCCGACGGTCTACCGCCTCATGTACTCGCCGAGCTTCGCCGCGGTGCCGAGCGCGGCGGACGAGGCGATGAAGCTCCTGCGCGACGTGCTCGGGCGCTGCGCCGAGGCGGGTCGGCTGCGCGTCGATCCCGACGCCGCGGCCCAGGCGATCATGTCCGCCAACGTCGGCGTGTCGCTGGCGCTCGTCACCCAGCCGCAGAGCTACACCGACCCCGGCCTGTCGCATCGCGTCCGCGACGCCGTGCACGCCCAGGTCCTGACCGGCGACGTCGACCAGCGCGTCGCCGAGCACGAGAGCGCCACCGTGGCCGTCGCGCTGCAGCTGTCGGCGCTGCTGGGCCACGGGGTCGGCGGCACCCTGACCGACCCCGAGGCCGCGCTCCTGCTGCAGTGGCTGGGCCGGCTCGCCGCCGGCCAGGACACCGCCCGCGGTGGCGGCTTGAGCTAGGCCGGCTGCATCGCGGGCGCGCCGGGGCCGGCGCCGTCGCCCAGCGCCTCGGCGGCCGCCACGAACGCCAGGATCAGCGGCGTCTCGCGGGCCGGCCGCCAGGCCGCGCAGATCTCCAGCGGGGGCAGGTCGTCGACGGCGAGCGCCGTGACGCCGGGCTGCAGCGAGATCATGGCCGCGGCGGAGCGGGGCAGGAAGCTGATGGCCCGGCCGGTGGCGACCTGCTCGAGCTTCTCCTCGATGCACGTGACCGTCGGCCCGGGGCGCACGGGCCGCCCATCGGGGCGCGGGTCCACGTTGTGGGCCGCCTCCCAGACCGCGCTGGCGCCGCGGTGGAGGATCACCGGGTCGTCGAGCTCGGCGAGCGTGACGTGCTCGCGCGACGCGAGCGGGTGGTCGGCCGCGACGACCGCGACCCGCTCCTCGCGGTGCAGCAGGCGCAGGGTCAGGCCCTCCTCGTCGACCGGCAGGTGGACGAAGGAGACGTCGGAGCTGCCGTCCATCAGCCCGGTCGTCTGGTCGTGCCAGTAGATGCGGCGCACGTCGACGAGGACATCGGGGTGCGACTCCCGGAAGGCGCGCGTCACCGGCCCGATCGTGTTGTCGCCGACGTAGAAGCCGACGGCGAGCGCGCGCGGTCCCCGCGCCGCGCGGATCACGCGCTCGCGCGTCGCGTCCGCGGCGGCCAGGAGATCCCGCGCGTCGTCGGCCAGCTGGCGCCCGGCGTCGGTCAGCTCCACGTGACGGCTCGTGCGCGCGAACAGCGAGACGCCGAGCTGCTGCTCGAGCTGGCTGATCTGCCGGCTCAGCGAGGGCTGCGCGACGAACGCCCGCTCCGCGGCCCGGCCGAAGTGCAGCTCCTCGGCGAGGATCACGAAATAGCGGAGGCGACGAAGGTCGAGCTCCGGCGAGCCGAGGGGGACAGGTGGCCCGGCCATGTGACGATCGTAGCCAGGTCGCGCGCTCCCCAGGGAGAGATCGATGCCGATCCCGCATCGATTCGCGCCCTCAAGGTCTTGGACGTGGGGCCGCGGCGCCGGAAGACTGCGTCACGTCGGTTGGATCCACCCCACGCGGCGACGCCGGTGGATCCCAAGCCCCGGGTCCAGGAGAGACCACCTTGCGCCTCGTGACGTACGTGGCCGGCGCGCGCCTGCGCTCCGGCATCCTCATCGATCCCTTCGTGCTCGACACCGAGCGCGTCGCCCACTCGGCCGGGCTGGATGAGCGCCTCGACTGGACCTCGACCCGCGTCGTCCTGGCCGCCGGCCCCGACGCGCTGGCCGCGCTCGCCGCCGTCGCGTCGGACGGCGCGTCCGCCGTGCCGCGCGTGGGCGATGTCTCGGAGCTGCGGCTCGGGCCGCCGGTGCCCGACCCGGACAAGATCATCTGCATCGGCCTCAACTACCGCGACCACGCCGCGGAGTCCGGGATGGCGCTGCCGCCGGCGCCGATGCTGTTCGCGAAGTTCCGCAACTCGCTGGTCGGCCCGGCCGATCCGATCGTGCTGCCGAGCCGGGGCGAGCTGATCGACTACGAGGCCGAGCTGGCCGTGGTGATCGGGCGCCGGGCCAAGGACGTCGACGCGGATGCCGCGCTCGGGCACGTCGCGGGCGTCATGGCGCTCAACGACATCACCGCGCGCGACGTGCAGCACCAGACGAGCCAATGGACGGCGGGCAAGGCCATCGACACCTTCGCGCCGTGCGGGCCGAGCCTCGTCCTGCTCGACGAGATCGACGACGTCCAGCACCTGCGCGTGCAGGCGCGGGTCAACGGCGCGACCGTCCAGGACGGCAACACGGAGGACATGATCTTCGGCGTCGCCGACCTCATCGCGTTCATCTCCAGCCTGATGACGCTGGAGCCCGGCGACATCATCGCGACCGGCACGCCGGCGGGCGTCGGGATCTCCCGCGACCCGCGGGTGCTGCTCGGCGACGGCGACCTCGTCGAGGTCGAGGTCGACGGCATCGGCGTCCTCTCCAACCCGGTGGTGTCGTCGGCGACCGGGGTCGCCGCGAACGCCGCCGGGGCCGACCGGATGGCGGGCTGAGCATGTTGCGCGTCGCGCACGTCGGCCTCGTGGTCTGCGACCTCGACCGCTCGATCCGCCACGCCTCGGAGGTGCTGGGGCTGCGCGTGTCCCGTCGCGAGGACGGCGCCGCGTACCTGACCTGCAACCGCCGTCACCACGAGCTGGTGCTCATCGGCGGCGAGCAGACGGCGTGCGACCACCTCGCGTTCGAGGCGATGGACCGGGCCACCTACGACGCGATCGTCGCGCGCATCGACGACCACGGGCTCGAGGTCGTGGCGCAGGGCGAGGTCGAGCCCGGCGTCGAGGAGGGCGTCCGGTTCGTCGCGCCCGGCGGCTTCACGATCGAGGTGCTCTACGGCATGGCGTGCGAGGAGCCCGCGGCCTACGACAGCGTCGCGCCGCGGCCGGTCAAGTTCGAGCACATCACGGTCAAGTCCACCAACAAGCCGGAGCTCGAGGCGCTGCTGATCGACGTGCTCGGCCTGCGCCTGTCGGACCGGGCCGAGGACGCGATCTCCTGGCTGCGGGCCGGCGACGAGCACCACGGGGTCAGCGTCATCGCCGCCGACGTCGACGCGCTGCACCACTACGCCTGGCAGTTCCGCGACTTCTCGGCGCTGGGCCGGGTGGGCGACCACCTGATGGACCACGGCGCGACGTTCCTCTGGGGCCCCGGGCACCACGGCATCGGAGACAACTACTTCGCCTATGCCTTCGATGCCGACGGCGTGGTCGTCGAGTACTCCGCCGCGATCCAGCGGATCGAGAACGAGGAGACCCACACGCCGCGCGTCTGGCCCGACGAGCCGCTGTCGGTCAACCGCTGGGGCAACCCGGAGCCGCCGCCGGCGTTCGCGGCCGCCGGGACCTCGCTGCTGGACCGGGCCCACGTGGCATCGCGAGGGCGATCGGCATGACCGTGCCGCTCAGAGCCCCCACGTCGCTGACCGGGATCCCGATCAACCCGCAGCACGTCGACGTCGTCTACGCCCGCCTGCGCGACGCGATCCTGCGCGGCGATCTCCGCCCGGGGGAGGAGGTCCGCCAGGAGCGCATGGCCGCCGACCTGCAGGTCAGCCGCACGCCGCTGCGCGAGGCGCTGCGGATGCTCGCGCGCGAAGGCCTCGTGCAGGCCGGGCGCCAGCGGTCCTACCGGGTGGCCGACTCCACGCTGCTCGACCTGGAGCAGCTCTACGTCGCACGCCTGCCGCTGGAGGCGACGGCCGTGCGCATCGCCGTGCCGAAGATGGACACCGAGGACATCGCCGAGCTCGAGGGGCTGATGGCCCAGATGGCGACGTTCGCGGCGGCCGAGGACTACGAGGGATGGGAGGTGCCGCACCGCGCGTTCCACCGGCGCCTGGTGCTGCGCGCGGGCGCGCGCGTCGCCCGCCTGCTGGGCGATCTCTCCGATCACGCCGAGCGCTACCGCCGCTTCTACACGGTCGAGGGGCCGCGCGCCTGGTCCACCGGCGTGGACGAGCACCGCGGGATCCTCGACGCGTGCGCGTCCGCCGACGCGGACGCGGCGGCGGCGCGGGTCGCCCGCCACCTGGCGCGGACCGCCGAGTCGGTCGTCGCGATGAGCCAGCCGGGCTACGAGCCGCGGGACCTGAGGATGGCCCTGGCGATCGCCGTGGCCGCGGTCCAGGAGCCGGCGTGATGGCGGGGCAGGCCGTCACGCAGGGCGCCGGCGCGAGCTTCGACCTCACCGGCACGACGACGCTCGTCACGGGCGCCGGTCGCGGCCTGGGCCGCGCGATCGCGCTGGCGCTCGCCGACGCCGGGGGCGACGTGGTCCTGCTCAGCCGCACGCGCCCCGAGCTCGAGGAGCTCGCCGAGCTCGTCGTGGCGCGCGGCCGCCGTGCCGAGGTCGTCGCGTGCGACGTGACCGACCTCGCGGCGACGGCCCGCGCGATCGAGGGGCTGGCGGCGGTCGACGCGTTGGTGGCCACCGCCGGGACGAACGTCCCGGAGCCGTTCGTCGACGTGGAGGCCGTCACCTATGACCGCGTGATGGACGTCAACGTGCGCGCCGCGTTCTTCACCGCCCAGGCCGTCGCGCGGCGGATGGTCGCGACCGGCACGCGCGGCGCGATCGTGCTCATGTCCTCCCAGATGGGCCACGTCGGCGCCGCCCGCCGGACCGTGTACTGCGCGAGCAAGCACGCGGTCGAGGGGCTGACCAAGGCGCTGGCCGTGGAGCTCGCCCCGAACGGCATCCGCGTCAACGCCGTCGCGCCGACGTACGTCCGCACGTCGATGACCGAGCCGTTCTTCAGCGATGAGAAGTTCCACGCGCACGCGGTCGCCTCCATCCCGCTCGGCCGCATCGGCGAGGTCGCCGACGTCACCGGTGCGGTCGTCTACCTCTGCTCACCCGCCGCCGGCCTGGTCACCGGCACCAGCCTTGTCGTCGACGGCGGCTACACCGCCCAATGAGGAGCATGATGTCCAACTACCTCAAGCGTGCGCAGGCCCGGCCCGAGGCGGCCGGACAGCAGGTGCGCGACACCGTCTCGCAGATCCTCCTCGACGTGGAGCGCCGCGGCGAGGCCGCGCTGCGCCACTGGTCGGAGCAGCTCGACGACTGGTCGCCCGCGTCGTTCCGGGTCTCCGACGCCGAGCGCGTCGCGGCCGCGGAGTCGCTGGATCCCGCGCTGCGGGCCGACATCGACGACGCGCTCGCGCAGGTGCGCACGTTCGCCGCGGCCCAGCGAGCGACCCTCACCGATCTGGAGGTCGAGACGCTGCCCGGCGTCGTGCTCGGCCACCGCCACGTGCCGGTGGGCAACGTGGGGTCCTACTCGCCGGGCGGACGGTATCCGCTGGTGGCCTCGTCGATCATGACCGTCGCGGTGCCGAAGGTGGCCGGCGTGCCGCGCGTGGTGGCCTGCGCGCCGCCGCGCAACGGGCAGGGCATCCACCCGCCGCAGCTGTACGCCATGTCGGCCTCGGGCGCCGATGAGGTCTTCTGCTTCGGCGGCGTCCAGGCGCTCGCGGCGATGGCCTTCGGGATCGACGGCCTCGAGCCGGTCGACCTCATCGTCGGACCGGGCAACGCCTACGTCGCCGAGGCCAAGCGCCAGCTCTTCGGACCCGTCGGGATCGACCTGATCGCCGGCCCGTCGGAGATCCTCGTCATCGCCGACGGCTCGGCCGACCCCGAGCTGGTCGCCGCCGACCTGCTCGGGCAGGCCGAGCACGGTCCGACGTCGCCGGCCGTCCTGGTCTGCGACGGCGAGGAGGTCGGCCGGGCCGTGGCCGCGGCGGTCGACGCGTGGCTCGAGCGCTGGCCGACGGCCGACGTCGCCGGCGCGGCGTGGCGGGACTTCGGCGAGATCGTCGTCTGCGCCGACCGCGAGGAGATGGCGGCGGTGTCGGACCGCTACGCGCCGGAGCACCTCGAGCTGCAGACCACCCAGGACGCGTGGTTCGAGCAGCGCCTGACCAACTACGGGTCGTTGTTCGTCGGCGCCCGCGCGACCGTGGCCTACGGCGACAAGGCGATCGGCGTCAACCATGTGCTGCCCACCGAGCGCGCCGCCCGCTACACCGGCGGACTCTGGGTCGGCAAGTTCCTCAAGACGCTGACCTACCAGCGCCTGACCGACGAGGGCACGCTGCGCATCGCCCCCGTCGTAGCGTCGATCTGCGACGCGGAGGAGATGGCGGGCCACGCGATCACGGCGCGCCTGCGCCTCGAGGCGGCCGCGGCGGGGGTGGCGCGATGAGGCTGTGGGACGCCACCTGGATGCAGGTCGAGGAGTACCTCGAGCACGACGACCGCGTCGTGGTCCCGCTGGGCTCGACCGAGCAGCACGGCTACCTGTCGCTCGGCGTCGACGCGATCCTCTGCGAGCTCGCCGCGGCGCAGGCCGCCGGACCCGACGGCGTGCCGGTGCTCCCGGCGCTGCCGTTCGGCCTGACGCCGACCTTCACCGCCTACCCGGGCACGATCAGCCTCCGGATCTCGACGTACCTGGCGCTCGTCCGCGACGTCCTCGACGCGCTGCGCGGCCAGGGCTTCCGCCGGATCCTGCTCGTCAACGGCCACGGCGGCAACACGCCGGCCGCGAACCTCGCGCAGGAGTGGGTGGCCGATCACCCGGAGTGCGAGGTCCTGTTCCACGGCTGGCTCATCGACCCCCAGGTCTGGGGGCTCGCCGGCGAGATCGACGAGGTCAGCCACGCCTCGTGGGTGGAGAACTTCCCGGCCGTGCGCGTGCCCGGCGTCGAGATCCCGGACGGCCGCAAGCCGCTCGTCGACGCCGCCGCGCTGGCCGCGGCCGACCCGGCGGGCGTGCGCCGCCTGA
>JAOPZD010000297.1 GCA_025964295.1 Conexibacter sp. | reverse complement strand
CGAGGGCTCGGTGACGATCTCCCACGCGTCGTCCTCGCGCGAGATGTCCTCGGCGCCGGCGTCGATGGCGACCATCAGGTCGTCCTCGGTGTAGCGCTCGCCGTCGACGACGATGACGCCCTTCTTGTCGGAGTTGTAGGCCACCGATCCGGGCTCCCCGAGCGAGCCGTTGCCCTTGATCAGCTCGTCGCGCACGTCGGCGCTGGTGCGGTTGCGGTTGTCGGTCACCGCCTCGATGAGCAGCGCGACGCCGCCGGGGCCGTAGCCCTCGTAGAGGATCGTCTCCAGGGCGGCGGTGTCGGCGCCCGCGCCGGTGCCCTTGGCGATCGCGCGCTCGATGTTGTCCTTGGGCATCGAGGCGTCGCGGGCCTTCTGGACCGCGAGCGCCAGCGAGGGGTTGCCGTCGATGTCGCCCCCGCCCTCCTTGGCCGCGACCGTCACCGCGCGCGCCAGCTTGGTGAACAGCTTGCCGCGCTTGGAGTCGACGATCGCCTTCTTGTGCTTGATCGAGGCCCACTTGGAATGTCCGGACATACCCGCTCCATTCTAGAGAGCGGGCAGGTCCGGGTCGGGCTCGTCAGCGGCCCAGCGTGAAGAAGCGGTCGATCAGCTTCGTGTTGCCCGCCCAGTCGTGGACGGCGAGGTGCAGGCGGATGCGCTTGCCGCCCAGCCCGCGGATCTGGCTCTGGCGCGAGCCGGCGACGACGCGCACCTGCCCGCGGTGGATCGCGGTGGCGAAGCCGAAGCCGCGGTAGCCGGAGCCCAGGCGCGCCGACACGACGGTCTGGCCGGGCTCGCTGGTGCTGACGATCGCGACGAACCCGCGGTCCTTGAGCGCGGAGCGCACGTCCTGGCGGGGGATCCGGACGGTGACCGACGGCGCCGTGGTGTCGTCGGCGACCGTGCCCGTCGCGGCGATCGCGTCGAGCTGCTGGAAGAGGAACGAGCTCTGCTGGAGCAGCTGGCCGGTCCTGGGGTCGTAGCGCAGCATCCGCGACTGGCTCTGGCCGTGCGGACGCGGCGCCAGCGCGGTGAGGATCCAGGTGGCGCCGTCGGCGGCGGTGGTGACGGCGGTCGGGCTGTGGGTCTGGAGCTTGAGCGGGGCGACGACGTGCTCGCCGGCGCCGTCGAGCGTCACGACGCTGTTCGAGGCCGGGTCGACCCCGCGCAGGACGCCGTCGGCGCCGAGGTCGGCGGCGACGCCGGCCGGCGCGGCCGCGTCGGCGGTCACCTGGCCGGTGGCCAGGTCGACGGTCTTGTCACGGCCCGTGGCGATCACGCGGGCGGTCCGGCCGTCGGCCGCGACGCTCAGCGTCACGGGTGAGCCGGCCGGCACGACGGCGCCGAGCGCGGCGATCGTCCGGGTCACCCGGTGCTGCGGGGCGTCGAGACCGTAGAGCGTGCCGCCGGCGCCGAGGGCGAGCAGCTCGCCCGACGGCTGCGCGTCGAGCGCGACGAGGCGCTCACCGGTGGGCAGCCCGGCGATGCTCGCGGCCTCCGACAGGCCGGGGATGGTGTCGGAGTGCAGCGTGACGAGCTGGTCGCCGTGGGTGACGGCGACGAAGCCGTCGGCGGCCTGGGCGGCCGCGGGGACGGCCAGCGTCAGGCCCGCCACGGCGGCGGCGAGGAGGTGGGACTTCGGGGAGCGGGGCATGGTCCTTCAACGAGGCCGGAGCACGAAGGCGACGCTGCGCGCCGAATGTCCGATCTGGCACGTCGGCGGTTGAAGAACAACCCTCACCGGCCGATCACCGGAAGAGGGCGCGGACCGCCCTGCCTCCGGGGGATGAGCTCCATGACCGCCACGCGCGCACCTCTGCTGTCCTCGCGGCTGACCGGCCGCCGTGCCCGCGTGCTCACCGCGCTGGCCGGCGCGGCCATCGCCCTGGCGATCGCCGACCTCGCGGTCCTGGCCGGCGTGCGCCTCGCCTCCCCCGCCGTCGGCACCGTCGCGCTGCCGCTGGCGACCGCCTTCGTCGCCGCCGGCCTGGCCGCCACGCGCCTGCTGTGGTCCAGCGGCGATCGCAGCCTCTGGATCCTGCTGTCGGCCGGCCTGGCCTGCACGCTGGCCGGCGGCGTCGCCTCGGCGCTGACCGGCAACCACGTCGACGCCGCCGGGGTGCCCGATGTCCTGTGGCTGCTGGCCTACCCGCCGTGGTACGCCGCGCTGGTCGTCATCTCGCGCCACTACCTCGGCGGCGCGCACCGCTCGTTCTGGCTCGACGGGCTGCTGATCGGCCTGGCGTCGGCCACCTACGTCAGCGCCCTGTTCCTGGGCGACCTGTCCGGGCTGAGCGACACCACGTTGATGGTCAACGTCGCCTACCCGGCGGCCGACCTGGCGCTGCTGGGCATCCTCTTCGGCACGCTGCTGATGATCGGCCGGCCCTCGCCGCAGGGCGTCGTCCTCGGCGTCGGCCTGCTGTTCACCCTGGCCGCCGACACGCTGCGGGTCGTCGCGCTGACCGGCGGCCACCACGACGCGACGGCCTCGATGGGCGTCTGCTGGTCGCTCGGCCTGCTGCTGCTGGCCTCGGCCGCGTGGGCGCGCCCCGCCCCGGGCCGCGTCCTGCCGGTGGGCGGCTGGTGGGAGCTGACCTCGCCGGCGTGCATCGCGACGCTGGCCTGCGTGATCCTCGTCGCCGACCACTTCTCGCCGCTGCCGACCGCGGCGATCGTCCTGGCCGCCGCGACGTTCGCCTGCGCGCTGGCCCGCCTGGTCTGGACGCTGCGCGAGGTCCGCTCGCTGGCGCTGCACCGCCGCGAGGCGCTGACCGACGACCTCACCGGCCTGCCCAACCGCCGCGCGCTGTTTCGCGAGCTCGAGGTGCTGACCGCCGCGGGCGATCGCTCCTCGCGGCGCTTCGCCCTGCTGCAGCTCGACCTCGACGGCTTCAAGGAGCTCACCGACACGCTCGGCCACCACGCCGGCGACGACCTGCTGGTCGCCGTGTCGCGGCGGCTGGAGGAGGCCGTGCCCGGCACGCTGGCGCGGCTGGGCGGCGACGAGTTCGCCGCGATCGTCCTGGAGGGCCACGACGCGCACGCCGTGGCCCGCGCAATCGGCGTCGCCCTGCACGCGCCGCTGGCCATCGAGGGCGTCGGCGTCGCGGTCAACGCCTCGGTCGGCATCGCCCACTTCCCCCAGGACGCCCACGACTCGCGCGAGCTGGCCCGCCGCGCCGACGTCGCGATGTACGACGCCAAGCGCCTCGGGACCGTCGTGGCCGGCTACACCGCCGAGCACGACGAGCACTCGCTGGACCGCCTGGCGCTCGCCGCCGACCTGCGCAGCGCCTTCGACCGCGACGAGCTGTGGCTGGCCTTCCAGCCCCAGGTCGACATCGCGACGGGCCGCATCAGCGGCGCCGAGGCGCTGATCCGCTGGAAGCACCCGACGCGCGGCGACGTGCCGCCGGGCGTCCTGCTGCCGATCGCCGAGCGCACGGGGCTGATGCCGCAGCTGACGCTGTGGGTCCTGGAGCACGCGATCGCCCAGGCCGCGCAGTGGCGCCGCGTCGGGCTCGACATCCACGTCGCGGTCAACGTGAGCGCGATCGTCCTCGTCGACGCGACGCTGCCCGACCGGATCGCCGAGGCGCTGGCGCGCCACGCGCTGACGCCGGACAACCTGTGCGTCGAGGTCACCGAGGACGCGGTCATGCGCGACACCTCGCGGGCGATCGCGATCCTCGAGCGCATCAAGGCCTCCGGGGTCGAGATCTCGGTCGACGACTTCGGGACCGGCCAGTCGTCGCTGGAGCAGCTCAAGAACGTGCCGGCCGACGAGCTCAAGCTGGACCGCTCGTTCGTGCTGGGGATGGTCGACGACCCGCAGGACGCGGCGATCGTGGGCTCGGTGGTCGGCCTCGGCCGCGCGCTGGGCCTCCGGGTCGTCGCCGAGGGCGTCGAGACGCCGCAGGCCTGGCAGCGGCTCGCCGACCTGGGCTGCGACGTCGCGCAGGGCTTCGGCCTGGCGCGGCCGATGCCCGCCGCGCAGTTCGAGCGCTGGGCGCGCGAGCCGAGCGACCGGGCGAGGCTGATGGTGCCGAGGTTGCACACGTCGCGGGCGGCGTGGAAGCCGCGGGCGCGGGGGCGTGTGGCCTAGGCGTTGTCGCGCTCAGTGCGC
>JAOPZD010000285.1 GCA_025964295.1 Conexibacter sp. | reverse complement strand
GCCGAGGACGGCAGCGGGGCGCGACAGGGCGAGGGGGAGGCGGGGGCCGTCCATGGCGGGGCGCGGCGGGCGTCCGTGCCCACCGGCGGGTGCATCGGCGCCGTCAGCCCTTCGGATGAGCGATGTGGGACGCCTTTGGCCACATTTGCGCAGGTGGTAGGCCTTGTCTGCGCCCGGACGTTCGTCCAGCGGGAATCCGGTGCGCCATATTCGAGGCGGGGCGCCATCACTCCGAATTCTGGGCTCTTGCTTTTCCACCCGAACCGGGGGTACGATCGCCTCCTTCTTAGGGAGGAGAAAGGGTCACTTGTCAGCCATGGATGTGCTCACCCGTCCACTGGGTCCCGTCGCGGAGGCGGCTCGCCGGCTCCGGGGCGTGCAGCGTGCCATGACGCGGCTCTCGAGCCTGGACTCGGTCGCGCGCCTCGTGTCGGCCGCGCCGCGCGAGGCCTGCCGGGCCGTGGGCTTCGAACGCGCGATGTTGTCCCACATCCGCGGGGACCGCGTGAGCTTCGCGAGCGTCAGCTTCGAGGCCGATCCGGTCATGGCGGCCGACTTCGCGCGGCTGGCCCGCGCGGTGCGCCCGCGGCTGGATCGCTGCGCGCCCGAGCACGAGGCGGTCGTCCGCCAGATGCCCGTCCTGGTCCGCGACGCGCAGACGGCCACGGGCCTGTTCCGGCCGCTGACCCACGTCGCGCGCACGTCGGCCTACGTCGTCGCGCCGATCGTCCGCGACGGCCACACCGTCGGCCTGCTGCACGCCGACCACTTCGGCGCGACGCGCGAGCTCGACGAGCTCGACCGCGAGCTGCTGTGGACGTTCGCCACTGGCATCGGCTGGGCGATGGACGACATCTCCGGCCGCGGCATGCGCCGCGCCCACCAGGGCGACGACGGCGACGAGCCCGCAGCCGACGTCCGCCTCGGCGGCGCCGAGCTCGACGGCGAGCTCTCCGGCTCGCCGGGCCGGCTGGCCACGCTGACCGCCCGCGAGGTCGAGGTCCTGCACCTCATGTCCGAGGGCGCGTCCAACGCCTCCATCGGCGAGGCGCTCGTGATCTCCCAGGCGACGGTGAAGTCCCACGTCCGCCACATCCTGCGCAAGCTGGGCGCGGCGAACCGCACCGAGGCCGTCAGCCTCTTCCTGGCGACGGGCCGGCGGCCGACGCCGGCCTGAGCCGGCGGGCCGCCGCGCCGGGCCGCGCCGGAGCGCGTCCGCCGGTCCTCCCGCGCGATCCGTGTCGTCTGGTGTCCCTATGCGGGACACAGAACGACACATGCTGGTGGCCGACGCTCTGGCGGACGACGCCCGGCGCCCGCGCCGCCTGGCGCCTACCGCCGCTTCTTCTTCGGCGCCTTCTTCTTCGCCTTCTTGTGCTGCTTGTACGCGCTGACCGTGTACGGCTCCAGGTCTGCCGCCGTCGCCGTCGCGTCGTCCGGGTCCACCGCCGGCGCCGCCTCGACCGAGATGTAGAACGTCCCCGACCGTGAGGCGGTGACCTCGAGCTGGGGGTCGGAGGACAGGCCGCCGGTGGAGACGAGGCGGTACTGGTCGACGTCGTCGGTGACGTCGAAGTCCTCCGCGCGGGGGTCGAGGATCGAGAGCTCGAGCAGCGCGTTGGGGTCTGCGGCGTTGACCGTCACGACGAGGCGCTCGTGCCGGCTCAAGGACACGCGGTAGACGTCGGCCGGATCCTTGGCCGGGCTGACCGACCCGCTGGCCTTGAACCGCAGCTTGGTCCTGGTCAGCAGCTGCGGGTGGGCCTTGGCGAAGGCGCCACGCACCCAGTAGGGGTCGTCGTCGATCTCGGCCGAGGTGTCCTTGGCCAGCGGCGTCGCGCTCAGGGCGGCGCCCACGCTCAGGACCCCGAAGCCGCTGTCGTCGTCGCGCCCCGCATTGCCGAGGTCGGTCCCGGCGCGCCGCAGCAGCTCGAACGTCTGCTGCGTCGTCAGCGTCGGTCGCTGCGCCATCACCAGCGCCGCCGCCGCGCCCAGCCCGGGCGCCGCGAACGACGTGCCCGTCGAGAAGCCGAAGCCCGCCGCGCAGATCGCACCGGGCAGCGGTCCCTCCACGCCCTCCGCGGGCACCAGCAGGTCCAGCCACGGCCCGGTGTTGCCCTGCGCCGAGCGGCTCGGAAGGCTCGTCGCCGCGCCCGCGACCAGCACGTGGGGGAGGCTCGCGGGCAGCGCGGGATCGGGTGCCGTGTCGTCGCCCGCGCCCGCGACGACCAGCACCCCGCGCGCGAACGCCGCGTCGACCGCCGAAGTCAGCCGCCGCAGGTCCTCGTCGCCGGTCCCGGCCGCCGCGGCCGAGCCCTCGATCACCACGACGCCCGCGCCCTTGGCGACGGCGAGCCCGATGCCCTTGACGACCGCGTCGACGCTCGTCGTCCGCGAGCCGGGCGCGTAGATCCGGATCGGGAGGATCGTGCTGGCCGGCGACACGCCGAGCACGCCCGGCCCGCCCGACGCGGCCAGGCCCGCGGCCTCGGTCCCGTGGCCGTCCCAGTCGCCGTCGACCGGCGCGCCGCTCAGCGCGTCCCAGCCCGGCAGGACCCGCCCCGCCAGCTGCGGGACCGCGGGGTCGACGCCGGTGTCGAGGATGGCGACCGGCCTGGTCTGCGCCGCGCCCGCCTCCAACGCGCCGACGACCCGCGGCACGTAGGTGCCGTCCGCCGGCGCCGGGACGCAGTACCCCGCGGTCGGGATCGACAGGTCGGCGGCCCCCGAGGCCACCACACCTGCCGATCCCGACCCGGCGACGGCGGCCGCGACCGTGACAGCGATCGCGACCCGCCGCCGCATCGATCAACCGACCTTGATGCTCACCACGAGGTTGGTGCTGACGATGATCGGCAGCGGGATGATCAAGGCGCTGTTGTTGCAGGGCGACGTCGGCGAGCCGGGGGACAGGCAGGCCTGGACGTCGAGCGGGTCGGGCGGCGAGGTCAGGTTGAGCCGCGCCAGGCCCTGGCCCTTCTGGATCTTGCCCTTGAGGAAGAACGTCTGCGTGAACTCCGTGTAGCCCGTGGTGATGTAGGGCTGGTCGCAGCCGTCGTCGTCGTTGCGCAGCTCCAGTGGCAGCTGGATCTTCGTGTAGGCCGTCGCGGTCACCGTCCCCGCCGCGGTGAGCGTGCTGATGCTCTGGCGCGTCGGGTCGAGGTTGACGTTGGTCGGCGTGCCCGTCCGGATCGCGGCGGAGACCTCGCCGCCGTGGCAGTCGTCGTCGATGAAGACGTTGGTCTGCCCGAGCAGCAGGTTGCCGCGCGTCAGGTTGATCTGGTTGTCCTGGTTGAGCTTGTAGCCGCCGGGGATCAGGCCGGTCAGCGTGCCGGTGACGGGGGCCTGGCGCTGGAAGGCGCCGAAGTCGAGGTTGGCGACCGAGCCCGCCAGCAGCGTCACCTTGACCGGCGCGCCGGCCGAGCTCGCGCCCGTCGACTTGCACTTCTCATAGGTGTAGACCCGGACCTTCTTCTTGACCTTGACGATCCGGTTGCCCTTCTTGACCGTCACGGTCTTCTTGACCGACTTGTAGATCGGGACCGTGACCTTGACGGTCTTTGGCTTGCCGGTGCGGACCTTGACCTTCTTGCCCTTGCGGACGACCGTCTTGTACTTGTAGCGCTTGACCTTCTTGGTCTTGGTCCG
This sequence comes from Conexibacter sp., assembly GCA_025964295.1. Next base: position 1,130 of record JAOPZD010000285.1, on the reverse strand, counting down.
CACGCACGCGCGGGTGCAGGAGACCATCAGCTTGCGCCGCGACGAGACCACGGCCTTGCGGTACTTCTTGGAGCCCTTGATCTTCTTGTAGGCGTACTTGTAGTAGCGCTCGTACACGTCGGCGAGCTTGCCGTTCTTGAGGATCTGCGCCGGGCACGTGTCGGCGGCGGCGGTCGACGCGGAAGGCGCCGTGCCGGAGGTCGCGAGGCTCGTGGACGCGGCGCTGACGCTCGCGGCGACGAGGGCGAAGGCGACGGCGGCGATGCAGGCCAGTCGCAGAAGGACCCGCCGGCCGTGGCGGTCAGATGACGTCGTGTCGGGGTGATGCTGCAGCATCGGTATGGCTCTCTCTCCCGGAGATGTACAACCCTGCCGGAGGGCGGGGCCCCGATCCGAAGACCGGGGCCCCATCCGTCCGTGCACTGCTCGTACTGCGTGTTCTGCCTGAGCCGCCTACGGAGCCACGTCGCCGACGAGGACGTCGAGCGAGATGTTCTGGACGTTCAGGTCAGCCGCGACCGAGACGGACGAGCCGCTGTTGGTCGTGGTGTAGCCGTCGGCCGGGACCGCGGGAGCGAGCTGCGTGACCTGTGACGGGGCGAGGGCGCTCGAAGCGACCAGGCTCGTCGGGGCGTCGTTGCAGTTCGCCGTCGGGACCGGCGTGCGGGCGGTGCTGGTGTCAGCCGGGAGGCCGGGGTTCGGGACGGTGCCGCCGGGACCGGTCGCCGCGGAACCCGCGGGGATGGTCGGAGCGACGGTGTCCGAGCTCAGCTGCTCGGCGTCGTAGCCTGCGTACGGAGCCAGGCAAGCGGCGACCGCGAAGCGGGCCTCAGAGCCGGGCAGCGACGAGACGGTCGCCTTCGCGATGCGGAGCTTGCCCGAGGCGGTGATGCCAGGGGCGATCTTCAGGTTGCCGGCAAGCCGGACGGAGGGGATGTAGTTGTCAATCCCTCCGGTCCAGATCTGACGGCAGTTGAAGATGCCGGCCGGGTAGTTGTTCCCGGTGATGAGCGGCGTGCCGAACGAGTCCTGATCGACCACACGGAGGATCGAGTTGATCCGGGTCTTCAGGGAGACGGTCACGTCGATGCCGTAGGCCTTGCCCGGGATGTTCCCGAACAGGTTCGCCT
>JAOPZD010000247.1 GCA_025964295.1 Conexibacter sp. | reverse complement strand
GGTCCCGGGCTTCGTCGTCAACCGCATCCTCAACTCCGGCATCGCCGAGGTCTGGCGCGACCAGGAGGAGCAGGGCCTGTCGATCAAGCAGATCGACGAGGGCGTCGGCGCCGCCAACGTCGTCCCGATGGGGCCGTACTTCCTCATCAACCTGCTCGGCCTCGACACCGTGCTGCACGTCGCCGAGCACCTGCGCGACTCCTACGGCGACCGCTTCTACGTACCGGAGGGCATGAGCAGGCTCGTGGCCGACGGCAAGCTCGGCGCCAAGACGGGCGGCAACGGCTTCTACGACGCCGAAGGCAACCCCAACCTCGAGGGCGACGCCGAGCCCAATGTGGAGGACTTGGTCGAGAAGCTCGTGCTCAAGACGTTCGTCGAGGCCGCGCTCGTGCTCGAGGAGGGTGTCGCCACCCACCGCGACATCGACTTCGGGATGATGGCCGGCGCCGGTCTGGACCCGCGGCGCGGCCTCCTGCCGCCGTTCATGAAGGCCGACATCGAGGGCCTCGACACGATCCTCGAGCGGCTCGAAGCCGCCGAGGAGAAGTGGGGTGAGCGCTTCACGCCGCCGACGATCCTCCGCCGACTGGTGGCCCAGGGCCGTCTCGGCCAGAAGAGCGGCCAGGGCTTCTACGCCTACCCGCAGGTCGACGCGGAGCAGCCGGCCGGCGAGAACGCCGTCGTCAAGCTCGAGAGCCGTGGCGAGACCGCGATCGCGTGGCTGGCCAACGGCCAGATGAACTCGATCGCGCCGCAGGTCATCGAGGATCTGGGCAAGGTCTGGGAGCGGGTGCAGGCCGACGGGGTCCGGGCGCTCGTCATCGCCTCGTCCAACCCGTTCCTCTTCTCGGCTGGCGCCGACATCAAGGCGTTCACGACGCTGGATGCGGCCGGCGGGGCGGCGCTGATCCACCAGGCGCATGCGCTGTTCCGTGAGCTCGAGACCAAGGGCGTCGCCACCATCGCCGCGGTCAACGGCCTCGCCTTCGGCGGCGGGTGCGAGCTGGCGATGGCCTGCGATGTGCGCATCGCGGCGCAGTCGGCGATCTTCGGCCAGCCCGAGATCAAGCTGGGGATCATCCCCGGCTTCGGCGGCACGCAGCGGCTCCCGCGCCTGGTCGGCGAGAACAAGGCGCTGGAGATGAACCTGATCGGCGACCCGGTCGGCGCCGACGAGGCCTACGAGTTCGGCCTGGTCAACCGCGCGGTCGTCGACCACGAGCTGCTCGACACGGCGCTGGCCTGGGCGCGCAAGCTCAGCGAGTCGGCGCCGCTGGCGCTCGCCGAGATCAAGTCGGTCTCGGCCGCGGGCGACCTCGACGAGGGCATCGAGAAGGAGAAGGCGGCGTTCGCGCGCGTCTTCGCCAGCGAGGACGGCAAGGAGGGCATCAGCGCCTTCCTGGGCAAGCGCAAGCCCAACTGGCAGGCCAGGTGAGCCCCTACCGTGGAGCTCGTGACCACCGCCACGAGTGACGTCGAGCGGCTGGCGTCCCTGATCCGGGACGCCGGCTCGGTCGTCGCGCTGACCGGCGCGGGGATCTCGGTGCCGTCCGGGATCCCCGACTTTCGCTCGCCGGGGACCGGGCTGTGGGAGAACGTCGACCCGATGGAGGTCGCGCACATCGACGCGTGGCGCGCCGACCCCGAGCGGTTCTGGCACTTCTACGGCAACCGCTTCCAGACGCTGGAGGACAAGGAGCCCAACGGGGCGCACCTGGCCCTGGTCGAGCTGGAGCGGCGCGGGCGCCTGGACGCGGTCGTCACGCAGAACATCGACCGCCTCCACCGGCGCGCGGGGTCGCAGCGGCTGATCGAGGCCCACGGCTCGATCGACACGTCGTCGTGCCTGTCGTGCGGGGCGCGCTTCGGGATCGCCGAGGTGCGCGCGCGGCTGGAGGACTCGCCGATCTCGGTGCCGTCGTGCGACTGCGGCGAGCCGCTGAAGCCCGACGTCGTGCTGTTCGGCGAGTGGCTGCCCGAGGGGGCGCTGCAGGAGGCCTACGCCTTGGCCGCGGGCGCCGACGTCCTGCTGTGCATCGGCTCCTCGCTGGAGGTCCACCCGATCGCGCAGCTGCCGGGCGTCACGCGCCAGAACGGCGGCGCGGTCGCGGTGATCACGCAGGGCCCGACGCCGTGGGACGCGCGGGCGGCGGTCCGGCTCGACGGCGACGTGGTCGCCGAGCTGCAGGCGCTGGTCGCGGCGCTGTAGGCGCGCGCTGTTTGCCGCGGCGGCGGTTGCGGTGAGCACGCGGGCATGGCACCGAACGTCACCGAAGTGCAGAAGGCGCTCAAGGGCGCCGACTACCCCGCCGACCGCGACGACCTCGTCGCGCTGGCCGAGCGCAACGGCGCCGACGAGGAGGTCGTCGATGCGCTGCGCGACGCCGACGCCGAGTCCTTCGACGGGCCCGACCAGGTCATGGCCGCGCTGAAGGGCAGCGTCAGCGGCAACTGAGTCGGGCCCTCCGGCTCACTGGACGCGGCGCGTGACGCGGCCGTGCGCGTCGCCCTGGAACAGCGCGCCGCCGTGGAAGGAGGCCGACCACGTCGCGCCGCCGGCGAGGTCGATCAGCACGACGTAGTCGATGGCGGCGGGGGAACGATGGAGGCGCTCGGCCGCGGCGCGGACCAGCCGGGCGGGCGCCTTGACGTCGATCGACGAGAAGCTGATGGCCTTGGACGGCCCGGTGCCCTGCGTGCGCATGAGCGTGCGCCCGCCGCCGGCGCGCAGCTGCAGGAGGTTCAGGCCGCCGTCGGTGCGGGTCAGCTGGAGGTCGGCGCGCGCGGGCGCGAGGCGCACCAGGCCGAGGCGCCCGCCGGGATCGCGGCGGGCGGAGCGCAGTGCGGCGTCGAGGTTCCCGGCGGCGAGCATC
>JAOPZD010000244.1 GCA_025964295.1 Conexibacter sp. | reverse complement strand
GACGACGGCGCGTTCCTGGAGCTCGCCGCCCAGCAGCCGGCCGAGGAGCGGCTGGCCGAGCTCGGCGTCGCGCAGCGGGCCGTCGCGCCCTGGGAGACCGTGGAGGTCGGGGCGTTCCGGGCGACCGCGGTGCCCGCCGTCGACGGCTTCGGCGACGCGCAGGTCTCCTGGATCGTCGAGGCGGCCGGCACGCGGATCTACCACGCGGGCGACACGCTCTTCCACGGCTGGTGGTGGCGGGCGCGGATGCGCACCGGGGACATCGACTACGCCTTCCTGCCGGTCAACGGCGCGGTCGTCAGCCTCCCCCACCGCCGGCCCGCGTCGCCGCGCAACGCGGTGATGTCGCCCGCCGAGGCCGCCGCCGCCGCGCTCGCCCTCGGCGCGGGCGAGGCGATCCCTATCCACTACGACACGATCGACAACCCGCCCGTCTACGAGCAGGTCGCCGACCCGGCCGGCGCGTTCCTGCGCGAGGCGGCCGCGCTGGGCGTGTGCGCGCGCGTGGTCGAGCCGGGCGCCCTGGTCGCCGAGGGGGCCGTCGCGCCCGCCTGATTCCGGAGCGGTTGGAGGGGCGTACCCGAGGGGTACGCCCCTCCCATGGCCACCGACGTCACCGAACGCGAAGCACGCCAGGTCGCCGAGGACGCCCGCGAGGGCGAATGGAAGCTGCCGTCCTTCGGCAAGGACCTGTTCCTCGGCAAGCTCGACCTGGGTCTGATCCATCCCCAGCCCAAGCTCGACCCCGCCGCCGTGGAGAAGGGCGAGGCCTTCCTGAAGGACCTCCGCTCGTTCCTCGCCGAGCACGTCGACCCGCTCGCGATCGAGCGCGACGCGACGATCCCCGAGGCCGTCGTCGACGGCCTCAAGAGCCTCGGCGCGCTGGGCATGAAGGTGCCTACGCAGTACGGCGGGCTCGGGCTCTCGCAGGTGTACTACAACCGCGCGCTGACGCTCGTCGCCTCCGTGCACTCGTCGCTGGGCGCGCTGCTCAGCGCGCACCAGTCGATCGGCGTCGCCGAGCCGCTGCTGCACTTCGGCTCCGACGAGCAGAAGCAGGAGTGGCTGCCCAAGGTCGCGACCGACCACATCTCCGCCTTCCTGCTGACCGAGCCCGACGTCGGCTCCGACCCGGCGCGCGTCGGCACGACCGCCACGCCCACGCCGGACGGCAAGGGCTACACCTTGAACGGCCGCAAGCTGTGGGCGACCAACGGCGCCATCGCCGACATCGTCGTCGTGATGGCCAAGGTGCCCAAGAGCGAGGGCCACCGCGGCGGCATCAGCGCGTTCGTCCTGCCCTACGACACCGAGGGCGTGACCGTCGAGCACCGCAACGCGTTCATGGGCCTGCGCGGCATCGAGAACTCGGTGACGCTGCTCGAGGACGTCCACGTCCCGGCCGAGAACCTGATCGGCAAGGAGGGCCAGGGCCTGAAGATCGCCCTGACCACGCTGAACACCGGGCGGCTCGCGCTGCCCGCGATCTGCCTCGGGACCGCGAAGCTGGCGACGAAGATCGCGCGCGAGTGGTCGGCCGAGCGCGTCCAGTGGGGCCAGGCGGTCGGCAAGCACGACGCGGTCGCGCAGAAGATCGCGTTCATCGCGGCGTCGTCGTTCGGCATGGAGGCGATGCTGGACGTCTGCTCGCGCATGGCCGACGACAAGCAGCGAGACATCCGCATCGAGGCCGCGATCGGCAAGTTGTACGGGTCGGAGCTGGGCTGGCAGATCGTCGACGAGCTGATGCAGATCCGCGGCGGCCGCGGCTACGAGACCGCCGAGTCGCTGAAGGCGCGCGGCGAGAAGCCGATCCCCGTCGAGATGCTCATGCGCGACATGCGCATCAACCGCATCTTCGAGGGCTCGACCGAGATCATGCACCTGCTGATCGCCCGCGAGGCGGTCGACCAGCACCTCGCGGTCGCCGGCGACATCCTCGAGCCCGAGGTCGCGCTGGGCGACAAGGCCAAGGCCGCGGTGGCGGCGGGCAGGTTCTACACCAAGTGGTTCCCGCAGCTCGTGGTCGGCGAGGGCATGAACCCGCAGTCGTTCTCGGAGTTCGGCGACCTCGCGACGCACCTGCGCTACACCGAGCGCGCGTCGCGCAAGCTCGCGCGCTCGACGTTCTACGCGATGGGCCGCTACCAGGCCAAGCTCGAGCGCAAGCAGTCGGTCCTGGCCCGGATCGTCGACATCGGCGCGGAGCTGTTCGCGATCGCGTCCGCCGTCGTCTACGCCCAGACCCTGCAGGACGAGCAGCCCGGCCGCGCCGCCGAGGCCCTCCAGCTGGCCGACGTCTTCTGCCGCCAGGCCCGCCGCCGCGCCGACGCGCTCTTCGCCGAGCTCTTCGACAACGACGACGACGCCAACTACGCGCTGGCCCAGGACGTCCTGGCCGGCAAGCTCACCTGGGACGAGGAGGGGATCCTCGACCTGTCGGGCGACGGCCCGCAGGTCGCCGGCTAGGACAGCGCGATGCCGCCGGCCGTGGTGACGCGGCCGGCGAGCAGCGCGGTCGTCTGGCGCAGCGAGGACGCGAGGTCGAAGGGGTCCAGCGCGGAGATCGCGTCGCGCGGGATCACCACGTCGTACCAGCGCAGCGCGGCCGACGACGCCGTGTAGTGCACGCAGATGTTGGCCACGGTGCCGCAGGCGACGACCGTCGTCACGCCCCACTGGCGCAGCAGGTGGTCCAGCGGCGTGCCGTAGAAGGCGTCGTAGCGGGGCTTGCGCAGGACGGTGTCGTCGGGGAGCGGGTGGAGCTCGTCGACGATCTGCCAGCCGTGGGTGCCCTCGAGCGCATGCGGCGGCCAGATCGCGAACTCGGGGTCGCCGTCGCGGTGAGTGTCCTGGGTGAAGACGAGGCGCGCGCCCGCGGCGCGGAAGCGGCGGACGAGGTCGGCGATGACCGGCACGGTCGCGGCGGCGTCGGGCACCTGGAGCGAGCCGCCGTCGCTGACGAAGTCGTGCTGCATGTCGATCACGATCAGCGCGGTGGTCGCGGCGCCCAGCGCGACGTGCTCGGTGAGCGGGATCTCGGGGACGGTCAGCTGGTCGGCCATGATGTCGACGGTAGCTCGGATGTCGAGCGCGCGACGACGGCTCCGACCATGGGGAAACGACCCCAGGAGGACAGCGACATGAAGTACATGATCATCATCTACGACAACGCCCAGATGCGGGAGCGGTTCTCCGGCGACGCGGCGCTGATGGCCGAAGTCGACGCGATCGTGACCGAGCTCACCGAGTCCGGCGAGATGGTCGGCGGCGAGGCGCTCGCGGATCCGTCGCAGGCCAAGACGATCCGGGCGGTCGATGGCGTCCCGGCGATCACCGACGGGCCGTTCGCCGAGGCCAAGGAGCACCTGGGCGGCTACCTCATGGTCGAGTGCGAGACGCCCGAGCGCGCCGCCGACATCGCCCGCCGCTGGCCGAGCGCGCGCTTCGCGCCGCTGGAGGTGTGGCCGGTGATGAGCCCCGGCGGGGCCGAGATGTGAGCAGCGGCGCGCGCGTCGAGGACCGGCTGCGGACGCTGGCGCCGCAGGTCCTCGGCGCGCTCGTGCGCCGCCACCCGCAGCAGTTCGACGCCTGCGAGGACGCCGTCCAGGAGGCGCTGCTGGCCGCCGCGCGCCAATGGCCGGACGAGGGCGTCCCGGACGATCCGCGCGCGTGGCTGCTGACGGTCGCGGGCCGCCGGCTGACCGACGCATGGCGCAGCGAAAGCGCGCGGCGCGCGCGGGA
>JAOPZD010000225.1 GCA_025964295.1 Conexibacter sp. | reverse complement strand
CACGACAGGAACGCGAACGCCGAGCGCGCGGGGGCCACCGACCAGCTGTCGAACGCGTCGGGAGCGGCGTCGGCGATCGGGCCGCCGCCGACCGCGCCCGTCCCCGTGCCCCCGTAGGCCGCCGCCGCGTTGACGACGAGGTGCAGGGGGCCGAGCGCTCGGGCCGCCTCCTCGACGGTCGCGCGCACGGCCGCCTGGTCGGTGATGTCGGAGCGCAGCGCGAGCGCGCCCGCTGCGGTGATGTTGGCCAGCGTCTCGTCGGAACGCGCGGCGCCTGCGACATCCCAGCCCTGCGCGACAAGCGTCTCGATGATGGCCCGGCCCAGGTTGCGGGCCCCGAAGATCAGCACGCTGCGGGTGATCGCGGTCATGAGGTAGTCCTACCAGCCTCGACTCGGCTCTCGAAGCGGTGCTCGGCCGGCCAGTCGGCGGCCGGGGCTGAGCAGACGTCCCAGTAGAACTCGGCGATCTTGTCGGGGTCGAGGGGGCCGCCGGCCTCGATGGCGCCGGCGATCGTGATGGTGCTCACGCGGATCCCTTTGGGCTTGAGCTGCTCGTGCAGGATCGTGCCCGCCGCGCGCAGGGTCACCTTGCCGAGGCCGAGGGTGGCGATGTTCGGCGGCAGTCGGTCGGCCATGCCACCGCCGGTGAAGATGATCATTCCCCGGCCGGCCGCCCGCATGAACGGCACGACGGCCTGGGCAGTCATGATCGCGCCGAGCACGTTGACGGCGTAGGCCTCTTCGAGGTCATCGACGGCGACGGTCAGCAGGTCATCGAGCGCCACGCGAGCCCCGCTGTAGACCACGATGCTCGGCGCCCCGTGCTCGTGGAAGAAGGAGAACAGGCGCTCCCGGAGCGCGACCGGCCGCGCCGCGTCCAGCGCGAGGGCGTCGACTCGAGCGCCCGTCTCGGCGTGGACGGCGCCGGCCAGCTCGTCGACCGCTTGGCGACGCCGCGCGGCCAACGTGATGCGGAAGCCTTCTGACCCGAAGCGCCGGGCGACCGCGGCGCCGAGACCGCTCCCGGCGCCGACGATCAACAAGTGGTCGGGGTCGGCGAGCGGCGTGTCCGGGCTCTCATCGCTCATCGGCCCAGCGTGGCCGGGCGCTGCGTGATCGGTCGTCACGCGGATCGGGTGACCGGAAGGCAATCACCGGGATCCGGCGACGACGCGTCACCCGCGCCGTGGCGACGATCGCGCTGCCAGCCATCGACCCGGAGGACGAGACCCATGCCCGATGCCCGCAACGGTGCTGCCGACGTGATCATCGTGGGAGGCGGCTCGGCGGGCGCCGTCCTCGCCGCCCGGCTGAGCGAAGACCCCGCCCGCTCGGTCCTGCTGCTGGAGGCGGGCCGCGCCTACGGCGTCGACGGCTATCCCGACGACCTGCGCGACCCCGCGCATGTGCCGGCCAACCCCGAGCACGAATGGGGCTTCACCGCTCGCGGCGGTGCGGCCGCCCCGGAGATCGACGCGTCGCGCGCCAAGGTGCTCGGCGGCTGCTCGGCCCACAACGCCACGGTCGCGATGCGGGCCCGACCGGGCGACATCCGCGATTGGCAAGGCCATGGCCTGGACGACTGGTCGCCCGAGGACGTCGCCGACACGTTCCGGGCGATGGAGAACACGCCCGACGGCGACGACGCCCACCACGGGCGCACGGGACCGTTCCCCGTGCGCCAGCAGAGGTACGAGGAGCTCACCTCGTCGCTGCGCGGGTTCGTCGACGCAACGGCCGCCGAAGGGTTCCCACTGGTCTCGGACTTCAACGGACCGGACCCCAGCGGCGTCGGCGGCTACCCGGTCAACGTCGTCGACGGCGTGCGGCAGAACACCGGGCTCGTCTACCTGACCGGGCCGGTTCGCGACCGCCCCAACCTCAAGATCTCGGGCGATGTGCTCGTCGATCGTGTCCTGTTCGACGGGCGGCGCGCGGTCGGTGTGGTCACGGCCAGCGGCGCCGAGATCCGCGCCGGCGAGGTCATCCTCTCGGCCGGCACCTACGGGAGCCCGGCGATCCTGATGCGCTCCGGCGTCGGCCCGGCGGCCCACCTGGGCGAGCTGGGCATCGAGGTCGTGGCCGACCTGCCCGTCGGGCAGCGCCTGCAGGACCAGCCCTTCTACTACAACGCCTACGCCTTGAAGCCGGATGCGCTCGACATGCGGCCCTCGGTCGGCGCCTTGCTGTGGCGGCAGTCCAGCATCGCCCACGGCGACGATCTCGACGTCCACATCGCGGTGACGCACCTCCTGCCGCCCGAGTACAGCCCGACGGGCGGGGCGATCACGCTCGGCGTCGCGATCGTCAAGCCCGACTCCCGCGGGACGTTGACCCTGCGCAGCCGCGATCCGCGCGAGCAGCCCGGCATCGACTGCAACTTCCTCTCCGAGGACCGCGACGCGCGCCGGATCCTGGAGGGCGTGCGGCTGGCCCGCAGGATCGGCCGCCATCCGGCGCTGGCTCGGTTCACCGAGGTCGAGCTCACGCCCGGCGACGCCGTCGCCGACGACCAGCTCGCCGACGTGATCGCCGCCAACATCGTGTCCTACGGGCACCCGGCCGCGACGGCGCCGATGGGCGGGCCGCAGGACCCGTGGGCGGTCGTGGATTCGCACGGTGCCGTCAAGGGCATCGACGGGCTCCGCGTCGTCGACGCGTCGATCATGCCGAGCGTCCCGTCGGTGGCGCTGAACCCGACGACGATCATGATCGCCGAGCGGATCGCCAAGGCCGTCTACGGCGTCGAGGCCGAGGCGCGCTGGGCGCAGGTCGGCTGAACCGCCGGGTCAGGACGTCGGCGCGAGTCGGCGCCGGCGTCGCGACCGGACGACCAGCACGCCGGCGATCACGAGCGCGAGCCCCAGCGCCACCTTGGTCAGCGTCCCGGTCGCGTGCTCGAACGACGAGCTGAAGGCATAGCCGACGGTCACGAACAGCGATGCCCACGCCGCGGTGCCGATCAGGCTCCAGGGCAGGAACGCGCGCAGGGTCAGCTCCGACGTGCCGGCCAGGAACGGCGCGACAGCGCGGACCAGGCCGATGAACCGGCCGAGGAGGATCGCTCTGGCGCCGTGCGCGGTGAAGAACCCCTCGACGTGCGCCACGCGCTCAGGGCCAAGGCCGATGCGGCCGCCGTGCCGGTCCAACGCCGCGCGCCCGAACCGCCGGCCGAGCAGGAAGCTCGTGAGGTCGCCGCCGGCGGCGCCGAGCCACGCGACGGCGATCATCACCGGCAGGTCGGCCTGCCCGTGGGCCGCGACCACGCCACCGAGCGCGAGCGCGGTCTCGCCGGGAGCGATCAGCCCCACGAACGCCGCGGTCTCCAAGAACGCGAGCAGCGCGACCAGCACGTACGTCCAGCTGCCGAGTCGCTCGGAGAGGTCGGCCAGCGCCCCGGCGAGGTCGGGCGCGGCGATCGCACCGGTCGTCAGCAGCACCAGAGCCGTCAGGGCCATTGCCGCCGTCGCGACCGCCGCGAGCGAGAGACGGGCGCCGCCGGGTGCCGGGCGGCGCCGAGCCGCGTCAACGTCGGCCTCGCCGCCGGCTCCCTGCGTCGGCGTCATGCGGCGCGCTCGGCGACTAGCCCTCGCGCGTGAGCTCGAGCTCGAGGCTCAGGTGCGCGTGGCCGCGGACCATCCCGAGCTTGTTCCAGGTCATCCCGACGCTCTCGCGCGTGACGCTCGTCTCGGTGCCCAGGTGCATGCGGCCGTCGCGCTGCTCGACGGTGACGATCAGCTCGAGGGGCACCGTCGCGTCGCCGACGTGCAGGCCGCCGACGATCGAGACGCCGAGGCGGTGCGTGCGGATCGAGAGCATTGAGAACCTGATCTCGGGGTGGCGCTGGACGTCGAAGAAGTCGGTCGAGCGCAGGTGGATGTCACGCTGCTTGTTCTTCGTCGACAGGCTGGCCGCGTCGATGACGAGCTCGCCGTCGATGCCGTCTGGCTGCGAGATGAGCTTGCCGTGGAAGCGGGCGAAGGTGCCGCGCACCTTGCCCAGGCCCCACAGCGTGCGGACGGTGAAGCCGATCTGGCTCGCTGCCGGGTCGATGTTCCACGTGCCCTTGGGCACGAGGACGTCGACGATCTGGGCGGGTTGGGTGGACATCCGGGGTTCCTCCTGGCTTCGTCGATCGCGTTCGCTGATCGCACGCGACGAAGACGAGCCTGGGTGCGCGCGGGGTGAGGCCGCGTCGTCCAATCCAAGTGATCGTCCGGGCACCGGTCCAGGCGGGCGCGCAGCGTGCCGTGCGGATCACTCGAATCTGGCGATGCCTCGCCACCCGATCGTCACGCACGCTGGAGGCATGACGACCACCGCAGATCCCGCCGCCCCCGCGACCGAGGACCGCCTGGCGATCCTCGAGCTGATCGGAAGGCTTGCGCTGCTGCTCGACGCGCGCGATTGGGACGCGCTCGCCGGCGTGTTCACCGAGTCGGTCTACAGCGACCGGACCTCGCTCCTCGGTGGCGAGCCGATGACGCTCCCTGTGGCGGATTTCGTCGAGGGATGGCGTCAGTCGCTGGACGGCCTCGACGCCGTCCACCACCTGATCGCCTGTCACGTGATCGACCTCGATGGCGATGAGGCGACCTGCGCGGCCAACATGCAGGGCGTGCACGTGCTCACCAACGCCTCGGGCGGTCCCATGTGGACGGTCGGCGGCCGCCACGACTACCAGCTCAAGCGGACCCCCGATGGCTGGCGGATCGCCGGACTGACGTTCACCATCCAGTGGGCGACCGGCAACATGCACATCGTGGCCCTCGCGGCTGAGCGCGGACAGGGCTAACGGCCCACCGACCGGCGGCGCCGGCGATCAGCTACCCGAGCGACCGCGTCTCGGTCCAGTCGACGTAGAGTCGGCGCTCGGCGAACAGCCAGTCCGCGCCGGTGCGGACCATGACGTCGTGGTAGCGGATCGAGGCGACCATCAGCTTCCGCGCGCCGTCGTCCGTGAAGATGTGGTGTGCGAGGCAGTAGCTCTCGCCGCTGGCTCGGTCGCCCTCGACGGTGATCATGCTCTGCCCGTTGAAGTGCGTTGTCGTCTTGTAGGTGTTGAGGTTGTCGAACACGGGCGTCAGCGCTTCGCGCCCGTGCAGCTCGCTGCTGGGCTCGGTGTCCGGGCCGTCCATGTAGACGACGAACGTCGTGTCCTCGGTGAAGAGGGCCTTCTGGCCGTCAGCGTCACGGCGGTCGGCACAGTGGGCGTAGGCGTCGATCAGCCTGCGGATCGCTACGCGATCGGTGATCTCCTGCGGTGTCATGGTCATCTCCGGCTCAGGCCGTCGCGGCCAGGGTTGCGAGGCGCGGGATGAGCCGCACCGCTGATCCGCCGAGGATCGCGTCGCGTTCGAGGTCGGTGAGCGCGCTGGTCGTCTCGACGTGGCGGCGCGCGCCGATCGTGATCGCGTCGGCGGGGTACGGATAGTCGGTTCCGAAGAGCACGTTGCCCAGGCCGGTGACCGAGCGCAGGAACGTGAGGATCGCGTCGCTGAAGGCCGACGCCGTGTCCCAGTGCAGGCGCGGAAGCGTCGCCGAGAACGAGCCGCGCTCCGCCGCGCCCGGGATGACGTCCATGTCGTCGATCATGCCGAAGCGATGGGCGACGAACGGGATCGTCCCGCCGGCGTGCGAGAAGACGTAGCGCACGTCGGGCGTGCGGGCCAGGGTGTTGCTGTAGTGCAGCTTGGCGATCGCGCGCGACGTGTCGACGGGGTAGTCGAGCAGGGCATCGGGCAGGCCGAGCGTGTGCGCCGTCGGGTCCGGCGAGGCGGTGGGGTGGACGAACACGAGCGCCCGGCGCCGCTGCAGCTCGTCGAACAGCGCGTCGAAGCGGCTGTCGCCGAGGTAGGCGCCGCCGGCGTTGGTCATCAGCGAGACGCCGTCGAGCCCGAGCTCGTCGAAGGCGTAGGCCAACGCCTCCAGCGCGCCGTCGACGTCCGGGAGCGGGAGCACCGCCAGCGCCGCGAGGCGGTCGGGACGTACCCGGACGATCTCGGCGAGGTACTCGTTGGTGCGGCGCGCGAGCTCGCGCGCTGCTTCGTCGTCGCCGAAGTGCACGCCCGGGGTGCTGATGGACGCGACGGCGACGTCGATCTCCGCGGCGTCGAGGAAGCTCAGCGCGCCTTCCAGGCTCCAGCGTGGCGGCGTGATCCCGCCCGCGGCGTGGCCGTCCTCGTTGGAGGCCCGCCAGTAGAAGTCGGGCATGACGTGATGGTGGAAGTCGACGATGAGGCCCATGGGGTCACGCGGCGAAGACCGGGGCGATGTCCATGTAGACGCGGTAGTCCGCGATCTGGTCGCCGGAGAAGCGGAAGATGTTGCAGCAGGGCAGGGCGATCTCGCCGCCGTCGTGGCGCCGGTAGTGCACGGTCATCTCGAGCACGGCCGTCTCGCCGACGTCCCATGCGGCGAGGATCTCGTGCCGGGTGCCCGCGATCGAGGCAACGGAGGCCTCGACAGCTGCGATGAACGCCTCCTTGCCGAGGATCGGCTCCTGGCTGCCGAGTCGCAGGTAGACGTCGTCGGTCACCATCGCCGCCAGACGAGCGGCATCGCCGGCGTCCAGCGCGGCCGCCGCGTCGCGGGCGAGATCGAGAAGATCGGACTGTGCGGTCATCGCGGGTTCCTCATCGGATCAAGATGTAGTACATGTCGCTCCTCAGCCCATCGTCGTGACGTAGGCCTTGGCGTACGTGTTGGCCGCTGCCGCGGCCTCGGAGTAGGCGGTTGCCGTGCGCTCCTCCTCGCCGAGGGCCAAGACGTAGTCGGCAAACGGTGCGGTCTTCTGCCCGGCCGGAGCGACCGACCAGCGCGCGTAGGCATCCGCCGCCGCGAGGGCCGCCTCGCCCCACCAGACGTACCAGTCGATCATCTCGTCGATGAGCAGCGACAGCGGCCTGGGCACGACGTGCTTGGCGCCGCGGAAGGGAGGGATCCGTGGAGGGCGCATGACGCCGATGGTCGGCGCGGGCCTGATGAGCGGTCATCACGTCGATCAGGTGATCTGCCGCGCGAGCTCGAGGTCGACGATCAGCCTGGCGTCGCCGCGGGCCGTGCCCTGCCGGTTCCAGGTCAGCCGCGCGCGGGCCCGTGGGACCGAGGTGACGGTGTGCAGCGTCAGGTGCCCGCCCTTGTGCATGGCGAAGAACGGGCAGGTCGAGATGGACGCTCATGGCGCCGACGCGCAGGTCGTCGCTGATGGTCACGCCGTCGAGGCGAACCCCGATCGCGCTGATGGTGAACACGATCTCCGCGTGGTGAGCGACGTCGAAGAAGTCGCCCGAGCGGAGGTGCTCGTCGCGCCTGTTGCTGGCGGCATCGATCACGAGCTCGCCGGCTGCCCCCTGCGGTCCTTCGACCAGCTCGCCGCGATAGCGCGCGAACGTGCCGCGCACCGTGCCCAGACCCCACAAGGTGCTGACCTCGAAGCCGACGCCGCCCGCCGCGGGGTCCACGAGCCAGGTGCCCTCCGGCAGCACGGCGCCCGCGACCGCCTCGTTCTGGGTCGTCACCAGTGGTGCCAGGCGATCGTGCTCGGAGTCCATGGACGATCAAGCCTCGCGTGGAGCCTGGTGAGCTGTGCTCGCCGGATGATGGTGATTGACCGCCCGTAGCCGCCAGGCCACGTAGCCGCCGACCACCGCCAACGCGGCCGCGCGGGCCGCGACGGGCGGCTTGCGGACGCGGTCGGCGGCGGCCAGCTCGGCCACGCTGTCGATGGCCGCCGCCGCGAGGACGCTCGCGGCGATGCGGTTGCCGAGCCGTTCCAGGCGTGCCACCAGCGGCTCGAGGTCGGTCGTGCGGACGTGGACCTCGATGCCGTCATCGAGCGTGCCGAGGAGGTGGTGCAGGCGGCGCAGGACCGCGTCGGGGGAGAGCTGGGCCAGCAGATGGCGCCGGGCGAAGGGCGCGAGCGCGTCCCCGATCCGGAAGCTGGGATCCAGCGTCGCCGCCAAGCCCTCTTCCATGATCAAGGCCTTGGTGAGCAGCGCCAAGTCGCGCGGCAGTCGCAAGCGATGCCGGCGGGTGATCTCCAGGACGTCGCTGATCGCCTGGCCGAGCGCGATGTCGCCGACCGCGCGTCCCGCGTAGCGTCGCAGCAGCAACGCGAGGTCCAAGACCAAAGCCCGGCGGTCGATGCGAGCGCTCGACGTGCCGAGCGCGATCAGGACCTCGGCCACGTGCTCTGCGTCCTCGCGGACGATGCCGGTCAGCAGCTCGGTGAGCGCCTCGCGGAGCGGGTCGTCCAGCGCGCCGACCATCCCGAAGTCGATGATCGCGATGCGGTCTTCAGGCTGGACGAAGAAGTTGCCCGGGTGAGGGTCGGCGTGGAAGAAGCCGTCGTC
>JAOPZD010000217.1 GCA_025964295.1 Conexibacter sp. | reverse complement strand
GGCACGACCACCTGCTGGCCGTCCGCCACCTTGGCCGCGAGGTTGATCGCCTGCAGGTCCGCCCCGCCCGTGGCGCCGCCGGCGCGCGCGATCGCGTCCTGGACGCGCCGGCCCGCCGCCAGGCGGTAGACGCCGGGCCGGTGGACAGCCCCGACGACGTGCACGACCGACCGGGTGTCCCGCGCCGGCGCGGCGGCCACCGACGCGCCCCCGGAGCCCGGCGCAGTCGCGCTCCCGCTCCCGGACCCGGCGGCGAACCCCGCGGCCGCGGCCGGCGCCGCCGCCGTGGCCGAGCCGCTTCCATCCGCCCGCAGCACCCTCCACCCCAGCAGCACCACCAGCACGCAGCACGCCGCGTAGGCGGCGATCTCCGAGCGGCTGAGGCGCAGACCGGCGAGCACGCGCCCACGGTAGATCTTCACCTACAACAAGACTCCCGCGCTCTGTCACGACATCGCGCAGAGCGCGCGACGCGCCGGCGCGGACGGACGGGCGGGCGGGCGGGCGGGCGGGCCCGACTCCTACCCGCGCACCACCACGTTGACCAGCTTCCCCGGCACCACGATCTCCTTGACCACGTCCTTGCCGTCCACGTGGGCCACCACGTTCGGCAGCCCCCGCGCCAGCGTCAGCAGCTCGTCCTTGGACGCGCCGGTCGGCGCCTCCACCCGGTCGCGGACCTTGCCGTTGACCTGGACGACCAGCTCGAACGTGTCCGCCTCCAGGAACGCGGAGTCCGCGGCCGGCCACGGCTCCTCCCACACGCGCCGGCCGGTCAGCAACATGTAGGCGTCGGCGGTCACGTGCGGCGCGAACGGGAACAGCAGCGACGAGGCGGTCGCCAACGCGAACCGGACCGAGCCGGGATCCGCGTCGCCCCGCTTCTCCACCGTCACCTCGTTGAACAGCTCGCGCACCGCGGCGATCGCCGTGTTGAACGCGAACCGCTGGTCCATGTCGTTGGTGACCTTGTCGATCGCCCAGTGCGCCTTGCGGACGATCCGCAGCGCGTCGGGCGAGAGCTGGTCGGCGTCGGGCACCGGCGCCTCCGGCAGCTCCTCTGCCGCCGTCGCGCTCGTCCGCCACAACCGCGACAAGAACCGGAACATGCCCTCGACGCCGCTGTCGGCCCAGTCGGCGTCCTGGTCCGGCGGCCCGATGAACAGGATGTAGGCGCGCGCGGTGTCCGACCCGTACTTCTCGACGATCGGCGCCGGCGCGACGACGTTGCCCTTGGACTTGGACATCTTCGCCCCGTCCTTGGTGATCATCCCCTGCGTGAACAGGCGGGCGAAGGGCTCGTCGGCCTCCAAGTGCCCCATGTCGCGCAGCGCCTTGATGAAGAACCGCGCGTAGAGCAGATGTAGGATCGCGTGCTCGACGCCGCCGATGTACTGGTCCACCGGCATCCAGTGGTTGAGCACTGAGGGATCCCACGCGACATCCGCGTTGTGGGAGTCGGTGTAGCGCAGGAAGTACCAGGACGAGTCGACGAACGTGTCCATCGTGTCGGTCTCGCGGCGCGCGGGACCCTCGCACGACGGGCACGCGACGTTGACCCAGTCCTCCGCCGCGGCCAGCGGCGACTTGCCCTTCGGCTTGTAGTCGGTGACGTCCGGCAGGACGACGGGCAGGTCGGCGTCGGGCACCGGGACCATGCCGCACTTGTCGCAGTGGATGATCGGGATCGGGCAGCCCCAGTAGCGCTGCCGCGACAGCAGCCAGTCGCGCAGGCGGTAGTTGACCGAGCGGTGGCCCTTGCCCTCGCGGTCCAGCCAGTCGACGATCCGCTCCAGCGCCTCCTCCTTGTAGAGGCCGTCGAAGTCCGGATGGGAGTTGACCAGCGGCCCGCGGCCGGTGAACGGCAGCTCCTCCGAGCCCTCCGGATCGGCGACCACTCGGCGCACCGGCAAGTCATAGGCCTGCGCGAACGCGTGGTCGCGCTCGTCGTGCGCCGGCACCGCCATGATCGCGCCGGTCCCGTACTCCATCAGCACGTAGTCGGCGACGTACATGGGCAGCAGCTCGCCGTTGACGGGATTGACGACATGTCGCCCGAGGAAGACCCCCGTCTTGGGCTTCTCGACGTCGCCGCGCTCCTCGATCGACTCGCCGACCGCGTGGTTGACGTAGGCGCGGACCTCGTCCTCGCGCCCCGTCCCGGCGATCAGCCGCTCGATGTCGGGGTGCTCGGGCGCCATGACGAAGAACGTCGCGCCGAACAGCGTGTCCGGGCGCGTCGTGAAGACGGGGTAGTCGATCGGGTGGGCGGGGTCGACGTCCTCGCAGCGGAACGTGACCTCGGCGCCCTCGGAGCGCCCGATCCAGTTGCGCTGCATCGTCTTGACGTGCTCGGGCCAGGCGATGTCGTCGAGGTCCTCGACGAGCTGGTCGGCGTAGTCGGTGATCCGGAAGAACCACTGCTCGAGCTGGCGGACCTCGACCTCGTGGCCGCAGCGCTCGCAGCGCCCGTCGATGACCTGCTCGTTGGCGAGCACGGTCGCGTCGTTGGGACACCACTTGACCGCGGCGTCCTTGCGGTAGGCCAGCCCGCGCTCGAACAGCTGCAGGAAGATCCACTGCGTCCAGCGGTAGTAGGACGGCTCGTGGGTCGCCAGCTCGCGCGACCAGTCGATCGAGATCCCCCACTCCCGGAACTGCTTCTGGAACGAGCGGATCGCCTCTTCGGTGGACTCCCGCGGGTGCTGGCCCGTGCGGATCGCGTGGTTCTCGGCGGGCAGCCCGAACGCGTCGTAACCCATCGGGTGCAGGACCCGGCGGCCGGTGCGGCGGTGGAAGTGCGCGACCGCGTCGCCCACGGAGTACACCTTGAGGTGGCCGATGTGCGGCTCGCCGCTCGGGTAGGGCAGCATCTCGAGCACGTAGGACTTCTCGCCCGCGTCGAGGGCCTCGTCGTTGGAGACCTCCCACGTGCGCTCGTCAGCCCAGACGCGCTGCCAGCGCGGCTCGATCTCATGCGGGTCGTAGCGGTGGTCGGCCACGGCCCGCAGGCTACAGCGGCGACCCGGATGGCCGATCTACGGGCGACCATGCCCAAGCCGCTCCGTCGCATCCTCCGCTTCCGCCGCGCGCGCCGCGGCGGCGCCGCCCGCTTCATCGTCGCCGTGCCGCGCCCCGCGGGCGCCTAGCGACATCGTTACACGCGTAGGATCCGCCCGTGGGCGAGACCGTCACCGTCGACGCGCTCCTGCGCGACCCGACCCCCGCCGAGGTCACCGAGGGCCTCGAGCGCAACCCCGGCTCCGGCCGGCTGGCCGAGCGCGGATGGCAGCCGCTGTGGTTCGAGGTCCGGATCGCGATCGGCGCCGACCACGACCACGACTTCGTGCACTCGCTCGTCTGGCGCGAGCCGGGTCGCGCCGCGCGGGAGGTCGCCGAGGAGGAGCTCGGGCACACGCTCGACGAGGCGCTGCGCAACCTGCGCGACCTCGAGGGCCACGACGTGTGGCCGGAGGACGTGGTGGAGCCGCGGCTGCGGGTCGAGGTCGCCGAGCGCGCCTGAAGCCGTTCTTGCGGGCGCGGGGGCGGTCCGGACCTACCATGCGGGCATGGAGGATCGCGACCCCGAGCTGGACGAGCTGCTCGCGTCGCTGGGCACGTCGCGCCCGCTGAGCGAGATCGCGGTCGCGTCGGCGAAGGTCGCCGCGATCGTCGAGGCCGCCGAGCGCGCGGCCGAGGACCTGCGGCTGAAGACCGAGGAGAAGGTCCGCAAGCGGATCGCCGAGGCCGATCGCGCCGTCGAGCTGCGCGTCGAGGCCGCCGAGGCCGAGGCGCGGGAGATCGTCGACGCGGCGCGGCGCGAGGCCGCCGCCACCGAGGCCGAGGCCCGCGAGGGCGTGCGGCTGATCCACTCGCGCGCCGCCGAGGCCCGCGAGGAGGCCGAGGCCCGCAAGGCCGCGGCGATCGCCGAGGCGTCCGCCGAGGCCGCGCGCGTCCGGGCCGACGCCGACACCTACGCCGAGGACACCCGCCGCGACGCCAAGGACGAGGCCCGCGCGATCATCAACGAGGCCCACGACGCGGCGCGCGGCGTCCTGCACGACGGGACCGAGCTGTCGGGCCACCTCAACGAGCTGTCGGACTCCCTGCGCCGCAACGCCGAGCGGCTGCTCAACGACGTCAAGCTCGCCCACGCGCGCCTGACGGCCGACCTCGACCAGGCCGCGCCGGCGGGGTCGGTGGACAGCGCGCCGCGAGCCTCCCGGGGCACGCCGGCGCCGGGCTTCGCCTCGGCCGCTTCGCCGCCGGTCGACCCTCCGGCCCGCCGGCCCCCATCCGACGACGACTTCCAGATCCCCGAGTTCCTGCCCGGCCGCCGCTGAGCCGGGATCGCTGTTAAGCTGTGCTGCGACCTGGGGCTATAGCTCAGCTGGGAGAGCGCCTGCATGGCATGCAGGAGGTCGTCGGTTCGAGCCCGACTAGCTCCATCGGTACGGAACCCCCGCGGAAGCGGGGGTTTCGTCGTTTCGGAGCGCGTGTTTCAAGCCGAGTTTGGCTCCGCGTTTCAGGCACTAGGTGCCTGAAACGCCGCGAATCGCCACCTATCCGCCGCAATCCGTCGTGCGCAGCGAGCGCTTTCTTCGGCGAAATTCACGAGTTCGCACGCCAGCGACGACGAACTGACCGACCTGCTCGTACCCGTCCACTCGACACCAGGAGCCGCGAGGGCGGTCAACGCCGTCGGTCGGCGTCCGGTCGCCTCCGCTGAGCGCTCACCAGTAGGGTGCCGCCACCTCGTGCGCGCTGCCCTCCGCAAGCCTTTTGCTACACCCCTCGTTGCCGGAACGCTATACCTACTGCTGGTCCCGACGTTCGCCTTCATCTACTACGCCGCGCTCGACCGCGGAAGCTTCCACGACACCAACATGCAGTACGAGCGAAGCCTGCTGACCGACCGAGCAGCGCTTGCTGCAGAGCTCAGCAACGACTTGCCGAAGGTCAAAGGCCACAAGTACCGCGATGCCGTGGGCACGATGCTCGAACTTCGGCAGGACGCCATCGAGGACGTCGAGGTGATCGGAAGCTCGATCCGCATCCGGGTCGACGGTTTCGCGACCGGTGGCTCCGGCTTCGAGGTCTTCAACCAGTACATGTTACTCGGAGGGGCGGGCTTCAGCGCCCCGCAGTTGTCGACGACGGGTCCAGGCGAGCAGCTACCGGTCACGGCCTACGACGGACCCGAGACCCTGCGGAATCAGAGTCAGGTTCCAGCAAGCGCGTTGTTCCCGCATGGCATGTTCGACCTTCCGTTCAACGTCATCGGCGAGCTATACGAGTTCTATGACGCCTCGCTCGGGGATCCATCGGCGGCAGGCGAGCCGTACTGGCGCTACCTGTACCTCAGCGCAGTGACGATTACGACGCTGGGCTTTGGCGACATCACGCCAATCACCACAACGGCACGGCTCCTCGTCGGGCTCGAAGCCGTGCTCGGGGTGGTTCTCATAGGTCTGTTCCTCAACGGCGTGGCGCAGCGATCCCGCCGTCAGCTGCGACGCGCGTAGGCAATGCCGTCGCCACCCTGCTCCTGACGTCCTAGAACTCGCGAGCCGTATGGAGGTTGGAGGGCGTCTCCGAACGTTATCTCGGAACACGCGTTCGAGTCCCAGTGCCGGGGGTCGGGACGAGGCAGCCCCGGCGAGCCATGGTCTCGGACGATCCGCCGCACGGGGCGCCGCGATCGCCGATCATCTGGCTATGCGTCTCCCGCCCGAACCACCAGCCGACGACGGACCGCCGCCGATGCCCTGGGCGGACTACGAGGATCTCGTTACGTCTGAGTTTGCGGCGCTGCTCGACAAGGACCCAGGCGAGAGCGAGATGCAGCGGTTCCTCGAGGAGCATCCGCCGCTCATCCCCGGCGCCTTTCCGGGGATGACGGGACATGGGGCGTACCCGGGAGCCGTGGTGAGTCAGCCAGCGCTACAGGGCAAAAACTGCCTGCCAGCGGCGATGCGGAAATGCGAGCCGCACGCCCGGCGCCGACCGCCCGCGTCACGGACCGCGGGAGCCTGTCGATGCTGGTGGTGGTCGTTCTCAACATCCGTCCACCCAACCGCTCTGCGTCGATGATCAATGGCTGAGGATCAGCATAGCGGGTAAGGTCAAGCCTGTCCCCGCTCGCCGGCCCTCCTGGCGACCGGCCCCGTCCTCCGCCGCCCGTTACGCCCACAGGGTCGCGGCGTCCCGACCCTCGATCGCCAGGCCCGCCCAGCCGGATCGGTTCCATGCCCCACCGCTACATCGCCTCTCACGTGCGCGACGCCCTGACCGACTCCGAGCGGCTGCGCGTCCTCGGGCTGACCGACCTCATGGACTCCTCCCGCGAGGAGAATCTCGATCGCTGGGCGGAGGTGGCGGCCGAGGCCCTGCAGGCGCCGATCGCGTTGATCTCGCTCGTCGACGACCAGCGCCAGTTCTTCAAGAGCGTCTTCGGGTTGCGCGGATGGGCGGCGCAGGATCGAGGCACGCCGCTCACGCACTCCTTCTGCCAGTACGTGGTGACGGGCGGCCAGCAGCTCGCGGTCGGCGACGCCCGTCGCCACGACGAGCTGCAGACCAACCCCGCCATCGAGGAGCTGGGCGTGGTCGCCTACGCGGGGTCGCCGATCGTCGTGTCGGGTCAGCCGCTCGGGGCCCTGTGCGTCATCGGATCCGAGCCGCGGCTATGGGACCCGGCCGAGCTGCGCCTGCTGGACAAGCTCACCGAGGGCCTCTCGCACGAGATCGCCCTACGCATCGCCGCCGTCGACGTGGCACGCGCGGCCGCGCTGATGGAGGCACACAACCGCATCCACGAGCTGATCGCATCCGACCGCCCTCTGCCCGCGATCCTGGAGGCGATCGTCGTCAGCATCGAGACGCACGACCCCGACCTGCAAGGCTCGATCCTGCTCCTCGACGCCGAGCGCGGCATGCTGTTCCACGGTGCCGCCTCGAGCCTGCCCGCCTCCTATCAGGAGGCGCTCGACGGTGTCGGCATCGGGCCCGAGGTCGGCTCCTGCGGCGCCGCCGCGTGGTTCGGACAGGAGACGATCAGCGCCGACCTCCACCAGGACGGGCGCTGGGACGGGTTTCGCCACCTCACCGACCCGCTCGGGCTCCGGCACTGCTGGTCGTTTCCGATCCTGGCCGGCGACGGCACCGTCCTGGGCTCCTTTGGCGTCTACGGCCATCAGCCACGGTCGCCGACCGACGACGATCGGCGCTTCCTGCGCGACGCCGCCAAGCTCGCCGGGATCGCCATCCAGCGCCGCCAGTCCAGCGACCGGCTCGTCTTCGACGCCACCCACGACGGCCTCACCGGGCTGACCAACCGTGACACGGCGAGCGGCCGCCTCGACGAGCTGCTCGCGCACCACGGCTTGGCCGCCTCGCCGGTATCGGTGCTGTTCATCGACCTCGACCGGGTCAAGCCCATCAACGACCTCTTCGGGCACGAGACGGGCAACCTCGTCATCCAGCAGGCGGCGTGTCGCCTGCGCGACTGCGTCGGACCCGCCGACCTGTTGGCCCGGCAAGGCGGCGAGGAGTTCTTGATTGCCTCGGCCGGCGGCGACGAGCACGCCGCCGACATGGCCCGCCGCCTCCTGTCGGCGCTCCGCGCGCCGCTGTCGGCACCGCCGCATCGCTGCGAGATCGCCGTGACCGCAAGCATCGGCATCACCGTGGTCGCCGAGCCCGGCGTTGGCGCCGACACGGCGATCCGCCGCGCCGACACCGCCATGTACATGGCCAAGTCGCGCGGCGGCAATCAGTACGCCTTCGGCGATAGCACCGACTCGGCGGCGCTGACCCGGCGGCTGCTGATCGAGAACGCGCTGCGCCACGCGATCGAGCGCGACGAGCTCAGCCTCGTCTACCAGCCGCTGAAGAGCTTCACGGACGGCCATGCGGTGGCGGTCGAAGCCTTGGTCCGGTGGGGCCATCCGGAGTTCGGCCAGGTCGGCCCCGACGAGTTCATCCCGATTGCCGAGCAGACGGGCCTCATCGGCGAGATCGGCGCCTGGGTCCTCAACGCGGCCTGCGCCGACCTGCCGGCACTCAGCGCCGCCCACCACGGACACGGGCTGCAGCTCGGCATCAACGTCTCCGCCCAGCAGCTGCGCGACCCGGCCTTCCCGGATGCGGTCGCCTCGGCGATGCGCGCCAACGACCTCAGCGCCGACCGCCTGTACCTCGAGATCACCGAGACGTCGCTGCTGGCCTCCGACGACACCACGATGCGGACCATCCGCGCCATCGACGACCTGGGCGTCCACATCGCCCTCGACGACTTCGGCACCGGATACTCCTCGCTCGCAGTCCTCAAGCGCTATCCGATCAAGGCCATCAAGATCGACCGCTCCTTCGTCGACGGCCTTCCCACCGACCACGACGACGTCGCCATCGTCACCGCCCTCGTCGGCATGGGCCACAGCCTCGGCCTCGCGGTCGTTGGCGAGGGCATCGAGACCGCAGACCAGTACGACGCCCTGCGCCTGCTGGACTGCGACCTCGCCCAGGGCTACCTCATCGGACGGCCCGAGCCTGCCCCGACGCGCCAGCCCGCTGCGGCGGGCGAACCATGTTGATGCGGTTGAGGACACGTGGCGCCTCGCCCGGGCGGGCACCGTCCGCGCGTCGAATTCGGGGCGCGACTGTGCGTTACCCGTGTACATGAGGACCGCCTGCGCGGAGGACCTCGTCCGCGCCCGGCAGATCGGTAACCACCGACGCGCGGCCAGCCGGGTCGATCAGATCGTTCGAACCGTCACCCACATGGCAGCTCTGTGCGACGGACTGCCGACGCCCCAATGGACCTGGCTGCCCGGAACACACGACCGAGCCAACTACTACGCCTTGGGAAGTCGGACGGTCTCGTCCGCCTGGCGCGCCGCCTTCGAGCGCTACACCAAGAAGACGGGTTTCGTCGTTGCGGGGGCGGGTTGGGACCGGCGGGGGCGCCACGTGGAACACGGGCAGCGCGGCGAACTGCGACTCACGTGGCCATGTTGGGGACGCGGCGCGGCCCATGCGCCGTCTTCAAACGACCGCTCAGTCGAGGTCGAACGCAGCGCGGATGGCGTCGCTGAGCAACTGCTCTTGATGGTCAAGGAGCGCCCCGATGTGCTCGCCCAACCAGCCCGCGGGGATCGTGGTGATGTTGTCGCAGCTGACGACCGACCGTCCGGCGAGGCCGTTGGCGGCGTCGACCAGGACCTCGGTCGAGAGGCCGCGGATCGTGGTGGTGATCGGAGCGACCGTGACGGTCGTGAGGTGCGGGCGGACGAGCTCGCGCGTGAGGACCAGCACCGGTCGCGCCTTGTCGAGGCGGGCGACGTGGATCGGTCGCATCAAGCTAGGTCGGACGGCAGCCCAACGGCGTGCTCGGCCAGCCCCTGCAGCTCGGGATCCGGCCCGGTGCGCGAGAGGATCTCCGCATCGCGCGCGGCGATCGCTCGCCGGCGCTCGCGCGTCAGGGCTCGGGACACCACCGCCGCCCGACTGCGCTCGGCGCCGGACTCCACCACCTCGTCGACGAACGCCACCAATTCGTCCGACAGCCGCACCGCGATCTGCTTGCTCATCCCATAACGGTACCACTCGGGTACCAGGCATCGCCCTGGCCAGGATCCTCAACCACCAGGCGTGCCTGACGCCCCGGGAGTCGCCACGAATCCCCGGCAGTTCGAGCCCGACGAGCTCCACTCACACGAAAGGCCCGCTCAGGCGGGCCTTTCGTCGTTCCGGGCCAGGATCGGAGGCGTGGCTCGGGAGGCTCGGAATCCGTCGGTCTGACGAGTTGTCGGACGGCGGGGCCGGCTCGGCGTGCGAGTCGACCCCGTCTGACGCGAGCGCTAGCGCCTGCCCGTGGACGTGTGCTTCTTCGAGCCCGTGCGCTTCTTGGTGTTCTTCTTCTTCTTCGAGCTCTTGCGCTTCTTCGTCGAGCTCTTCTTCTTCGACTTGGGCTTCGTCGTGCTCTTGGGGGCTGCCGGCGCGGCCCCGTTCACCGCGCCGGGAGCGGCGGGCGCGGGCGGCACGTTGATCGTGACGAACACGGGCGTGGGCGCTGCCGGGCCTGCGCCG
>JAOPZD010000196.1 GCA_025964295.1 Conexibacter sp. | reverse complement strand
CTAGCGGCCGCGGCCGCGGCGGTTGAGCATGCCGCGCACGGAGTCGACGAGGCCACCGCCGCGGCGGGGCGCCGCGGGGCTCGCCGGGTCCTGGGTGCCGGGCTGCGGCTCGGTTGCGAGGTCCTGGTCGTGCTCGCGCATCGCGTCCTCGACGCGCGTGAGCTCGGCCTCGTCCTCGGCGTCGCTGACGGGCGTCGGCGCCAGCTCGGCGGTGACGGCGTCGACCAGGTCGTAGTACTGGGTGGCGATCCAGGCGCGGCCGGCGTCGTGGGCGGCGTGGCGCGCGCGCTCGGGACGGTAGGCGAACCAGCCGGGCTGGACGCGGGCGGGGCAGAGGTGGGCGATCAGCGCGGGGCCGGTGGGCGGCCGGTGGACGAGGTCGGCGGTCCAGACCACGATGTCGCCGGGTTCCAAGGTGATGGTGTCGCTTGCCGCGTCGGCCAGGTGCGTGGCGAGCTCGTCGCGGTGGCGCTGGAGGGCGGCGTCGCCGTCGCGCTCGGGGTTGAAGTGGCGGTAGCGGCCGCTGAAGGGCGTGGTGGCGATGCGCTGCGAGCCGGGGAAGACGGTGACGGCCGCGCCGTCGCCGATGGCCACCGCGAGGGTCACGAGGGTCTCGGGCTCGGCGGTGAGGGCGACGAAGGTGGCGTCGCGGTAGGGGCCGTCGTCGGGCGCCCCGCCCGTCGCCTCGGTCGCGTCGAAGAGCAGCGGGGCGTCGTCGCCGAAGACGCCGGTCAGGAAGGCGGTCAGCGGCTCGGCCAGCAGCAGGGCGCGGGCGGCGTCGGAGAGGGCGTAGGGGTCGACCGCGCCGGCGTGCTCGGGCGCCTGGGTCGCCAGCGAGACCTGGTCGTCGCCGGGCGCCCGGACCAGCAGCCCCGCGCGCGCGTCCGCGATCTGCTCGGCGTACGCGGAGGGCGCGTCGGTGGGGGCGGCGCCGCGGAGCGCCACGTAGCCGTCTCGGTCCCATGCCTGGCGAAGGTCGTCCATCCCCTTCGACAATCTAGTGAGGCGGCGGCCGGGCGTCGCAAAGCGGTAGACCTTGGGGCGTGGGACGGTTTCGCGAGCTCGTGCGCTTCGGGCTGGTCGGCGGCTTCAACGCCGCCACGTACTTCGGCGGCTACACCGCCGGGGTGCTCGTCGGCGTGCCGTACCTGCTCAGCGCCGTGGTCGCGTTCCTGCTGTCGGCGTCGCTGGGGTACTGGCTGCACGAGCACTGGACCTTCAAGGGCGGCCGGCCGACGCGGCGCGGGTGGCTGGCGTGGCTGGCGGCCCAGGGCGGCGCGACGGCGCTGAACCTCGCGCTGCTGGCGGTACTGGTCGACGGGTTCGGCACCGGCAAGATCCTCGCCCAGGCGGTCCTGCTGCCGGTGACGCCGGCGGTGACCTACGTGGTCGGCCGGCGCTGGGTGTTCAGCCGCGCGTGACCGTCGGCTGCAGCACCGCGGCGTCCAGCGCCTCGGTGCGCAGGTGCGTGATCTCCTGGTAGGCCGGGTCGGCGACCATCTCAGAGAACGCGGCGCGGCTGGGGTAGCGGACGAGGAGGACGGCGTCCCAGTCGTTGTTGGCGTCGGGCTGGACCAGCGGCGTGGCGGTGTCGCCGAAGTAGATGACGCTGCCGCCGACGGCGTCGAGGAACGGGACGATCGCGGCGGCGTACTTGTTGTAGGACTCACGGCCGCCGCCGGGCTTGAAGCGCAGCAGGTTGAGCATCGTGACGGGGCCGCCGTCGTCGTCGGCGAGGAAGCGCTTGAGGTCGTGGCCGGTGGGGTCGACGGTGCTCATGGGGCGGAGCCTATGGCGCGGCGGGCGGGATCGCGAGCACGGTGATCGTGCCGGGCGGAACCTCGGTCAGCCCGGCGTCCTCGACCTTGGCGGAGAGCTTGTTGTCGTCCTTGCACAGCGCGTCGAACGTCTGCTGCTCGTCGGGCTTGACGACGCGGCCGGGGCAGCCTCGTTGGACCCAGCCCTCGACCCTGCCCGTCGCCGCCGACATCGTCGCCGCATGGGCGATCTGCGCCATGGTCTTGCCGGTGGACATCTCGAGCGACGGGTTGACCACGTAGGTGATCCTCCCGTCGACGGCCGGCTCGGGCAGGTCGTCGACGTGCGGCACGTCGATCAGCTCCGACGCCATCGCCTGCAACTTGGTCAGCGTCTCGCTGCGGGCCGACCGCCGCCGCGGCGGCAGCGCCAGCACCGCCGCCCCCTCGAGGTCTCCCGCGAAGCTGAAGTCCTCCTGCTGGAGCACCGCATCCCACTGGCCGCCGCGCGCCCGCAGCGTCACCTTCCCCGGTCGCGCGCGCCACGCCACGATCGCCTCCGCGTACTCCGGCTCCTCGCCGAACCGCCGCAGACACGCCACCGCCGCCGCGCCCGCAAGCACACCACCGGTCTCCAGATCATCGAACGCACCCCGGCGCACGACGAGGTACATCCGATACGGGTCCTCCATCGCGCGGGGACGCTACCGCTCGTGGGCCGCCCCCGGACCTGCCAGGATTCGCCTCCCGCCCCTGTAGCTCAGATGGATAGAGCACCGGCCTTCTAAGCCGACGGTCGCTGGTTCGAGTCCAGCCGGGGGCGTCTTCGCCCGGCCGGCGCGGGTGAAGGCATCAGCCGCGGCCCCAGCGGGCACGTCCATGCCCATGGCACGCCAGAGCAGGGCTCGCGGCAGGACGATGGCGATGGGGATCGGCGTGGCCGCCGTCCTCGGAGCGCTCGCGGCCCGCGTGGCGCAGCGCCGCGGGACGACGGCGGCGGCGGGGAGCGGGGAGGCCGGCGGCGAGGAGCGGTTCGCGTGCGCCTGCGGGGCGGAGTACCGCACGACCGGGGCTGGTCGGCACCGCGTCTTCTGGGTCCTCGACGCGCCCGCGGACGACCCGGTGCTCGAGGACCACTGCCCGGCCTGCGGCAAGGCGTGGCCCGACGCCGGCCACGCCACGCCGGCCGACGCGGTGGGCGCGCCGCCCGCGGCTTAGCGGTCGAACACTGGACCGATGGGGAGTGATCGGCGCCGAATTGGTGTGGGACGCTCCGTGGATGGGTGGACATCTGGCGCATCTCCTGCACGTGCTCAGTGAAGAGGTCGAGCACGGTGGGCCGGTGGCGGTGATCGGGATGATCGCCGGTGCGGTGGCCGGGAACAGCCTGCAGCCGGTGATGCACCCGGCGGTGCTGTGCGAGAGCAGCGGGTTGGGCAAGGACGCGCTCGGTCAGTGTCCGAGCATGTTCGACTTCGACGGCCTCCTCGTCGTGCTGCTGTGCGCCGCGCTGGGCGCGGCGGTCGCGATCGCCATCGTGTGGGTCGTCTCCCAAGGCAAGGACAGCGCGGCGTAGACGAGGACCGGTCCGGGCGGCCCAGGCCGCCGATCTGCCACCGTTCACGCTCCCGTGAGCCACGTCAGCGTCTCCAACCTCGCCTACGCCCACCCCGGCGGCAACCTGCTCTTCGAGGGCGTGTCGTTCAAGATCGCGCCCGGCGCGCATGTTGGGGTCGTCGGCGTCAACGGCGTCGGCAAGAGCACGCTCTTCGGCGTGATCATGGGCGCGCTGCCCGCCGACGAGGGGGATGCGAGCACCGGCGGCCGCGTCGCGCACATGCCCCAGGACGTGGGCGTCGCCGGCGATCCGCGGACGGTCCGCGAGCTGCTGCTCGGCCTGACGACAGGCGCCCTGCGCGACGCGGGGGAGCGCGTCGTCGCCGCCGAGAAGGCGCTGGCCGCCGGCGACGACGAGGCCGGGATGGCGCTGGGCACGGCGATCGGCGACTGGTCCGAGCTGGGCGGCTACGAGCTCGAGGCGCAGTGGGACTCGGCGTGCCGGCGCATCGTCCGCGACGGCTTCAACGACATCGCCGACCGGCCCGCGATCACGCTGAGCGGCGGGGAGCGCAAGCGGCTGGTGCTCGACGCGCTGCTGCGCTCCGACGCCGACGTCCTGCTGCTCGACGAGCCCGACAACTTCCTCGACATCCCGGCCAAGCACGAGCTCGAGGCGCAGCTGCGCGCGACGAAGAAGACCGTGCTCGTGATCTCCCACGACCGCGACCTGCTGTCGCACGCCGTCAACGTCATCCTCACGCTGGAGGGCAACGGCGCCTGGCTGCACCACGGCTCCTACGCGACCTACCCGGAGGCCCGGCGGGAGCGCCAGCGCAAGCTCGGCGACGCCCTCACCCGCTGGAACGAGGAGGAGAAGCGGCTGCGCGAGCTCGTCCGCGTCTTCAAAGAGCGCGCCCGCTACTCGCCCGACCTCGCCAAGCGCGCCAACGCGTTCGAGACCCGCTGGAAGCGCTTCAAGGACGAGGGACCGCCGCCCCCGCCCGTCACCGAGCAGCAGATCAACGTCCGCCTCCGCGGCGCCGACTCCGCCCGCCGCGTGCTGGACCTGCGCGCGGTCGGCGTGCCGCGGCTGGTCAAGCCGTTCACCGACGAGGTGCACTTCGGCGAGCGCGTCGGGATCGTCGGCCCCAACGGCGGCGGCAAGACCCATCTCATCCGGATGCTCAGCGGCGACGAGCCGCCCGCGCTGGGCGAGCTGGTGACCGGGCCGCGGGTGAGCGTCGGGCTGTTCACCCAGCTCAACGCCCGCTCGGACTTCGCCGGGCGCATCGTGCTCGACGTCGTCGAGGAGCGCCTCGGGGCGCTGCAGCCGAGCATGTCGGCGCTCGCCCGCTACGGCCTCCAGGATGCGGCCAACCGCTCCTACGACACGCTCAGCGGCGGCCAGAAGGCGCGCCTGGAGATCCTCTGCCTCGAGCTCGAGGGCCACAACCTCCTGCTCCTCGACGAGCCGACCGACAACCTCGACATCGACTCCTCCGAGGCGCTCGAGCAGGCGCTCGACGGCTTCGAGGGCACGGTCGTCGCCGTGTCGCACGACCGCGCGTTCCTGCGCCGGCTCGATCGGTTCCTGATGGTCTTGCACGACGGGACCGTGCTCGGCCTGCCGGATCCCGACACGGCGCTGCAGGCGCTCGGCGACCCCGACGACGCGGCGAAGGCGCGGCTGGCCAAGACGCTGTCGGCGTAGGTCGCCGCCCTGGGCGGCGCCCGAGTACCGTGTGGGCATGGAGCACACCGCAGCAGGGGATCTCGTGAAGGTCGC
>JAOPZD010000081.1 GCA_025964295.1 Conexibacter sp. | reverse complement strand
GTCAACGTCAACGGTGGCGCGATCGCCCTCGGCCACCCGATCGGCGCGAGCGGCGCACGCATCCTCGGCGCGCTCGTGCACGAGCTGCGGCGGCGTGGCGGAGGCCTCGGCGTGGCGGCGATCTGCTCGGGCGGCGGGCAGGGCGACGCGGTCATCCTGCGCGTCAACGGCTGACGCCCGCCCCATAGGCTGGTGGAGGATGCCGCCGTCCTCTGCCGCCTTCTTCGATCTGGACCGGACCCTGATGTCCGGGTCCTCCGGGTTCTTCTGGGCCCGCGCCGCCGCGAGAGCGGGCATGATCTCGCGGCGGCGCCTGGCGCTCGACGCGTGGGAGAACGTCAAGTTCCGCCTGCGCGGCTCGACCGACGCCTCGACCGACAGGGTGATGACGCGCGTCGGCGCCATGCTGGAGGGCCAGCCGGCCCGGAGCTTCCAGCGCCTCGGGCCGCAGGTCCTCGCCGGCGTGCTGCCGCGGCTGTACCCGCAGATGCTCGACATCGCGTGGGGCCACCAGGACGCGGGGCGCCCGGTCTACATCGTCACCGCCGCGACGCAGGACATGGCGTCGATGATCGCCCACGTCCTCGGCTTCGACGGCGGGATCGGCACGCCGCTGGAGGAGGACGCCGACGGGCTGTACACCGGCCGGCTGGCCGGGCCGTTCGCCTACCGCGAGGGCAAGCCGATGGTCATGCGGACGCTCGCCGAGGAGAAGGACATCGACTTGGGCGAGTCCTACGCCTACTCCGACTCGGAGTCCGACCTGCCGATGCTGCGCGCGGTCGGCCATCCGGTCGCCGTCAACCCGGACGGGCCGCTGGCCCGCGTCGCCCGCGAGGAGGGCTGGGACGTGCTGCGCTTCGACCGCCTCGGCGG
This sequence comes from Conexibacter sp., assembly GCA_025964295.1. The sequence continues at coordinate 2,567 of JAOPZD010000081.1, read as the reverse complement.
CCGCCTGAAGATGCTCGGCGGCCTGGGGGCCGCGACGCTGCTGGGCGCCGCCGGCGCGACGGCGCGGCGCAAGGCGGTGTCGCGCTGATGTCGCTGCACGAGCTGAGCCATGAGCAGCGCGAGATCCGCGACCTCGCGCGCCGCTTCGCCGACGAGGAGATCGCACCCCACGCCTCGGCGTGGGACCGCGAGCACCGCTTCCCGCGCGAGGTCTTCCGCGCGCTGGGCGAGCTGGGGCTGATGGGGACGTGCGTGCCGGTCGAGCACGGCGGCGCGGGCGCGGACTTCTTGTCCTACATCCTGGTGTTGGAGGAGCTGTCGCGGGCCGACGCCGGCGTCGGCGTGACGGTCGCCGTGCACACCAGTGCGGGGACGCTGCCGATCCTCGCCAACGGGACGCCTGAGCAGGTGGCGCGGCTCGTCCCGCCGCTCGCCCAGGGGCATGAGCTCGCGGCCTTCGCGCTGACCGAGTCGGGGTCGGGATCCGACGCGGGCGCGATGCGCACGCGCGCCGACCACGACCGGCTCACCGGCACCAAGCAGTGGATCACCAACGGCTCCTACGCCCACACGTTCACGGCGTTCGCCAAGGACCCGGACAAGCCCAGCGCGTTCATCGTCCGCCGCGGCGCCGCCGGGTTCAGCGTGACGCGCGAGGAGGAGAAGCTGGGCCTGAACTCGTCCTCCACGGCCGACCTCGCCTTCGAGGACACGCCCGCCGAGCCGCTGGGCGGCCGCGGCGGCGGGATGCGGATCGCGCTGTCGACGCTCGACGGCGGCCGCATCGGCATCGCCGCCCAGGCGGTCGGGATCGCCCAGGCGGCACTGGACGTCGCGACCGCCTACGCCAAGGAGCGCCACGCGTTCGGGCGGCCGATCGGCGGCTTCGGCGCCATCCAGCAGAAGCTCGCCGACATGCAGACCGAGATCGAGGCCGCCCGCGCCCTCGTCTGGCGCGCCGCGCGCCTCAAGGAGTCCGGCAAGCCCCACACCGTCGAAGGCGCCCAGGCCAAGCTCTTCGCCTCCCGCGTCGCCCGCCACTGGACCGGCGAGGCGATCCAGGTCCTCGGCGGCTACGGCTACACCCGCGAGTTCCCGGCCGAGCGCTACTACCGCGACGCCAAGGTCACCGAGATCTACGAGGGCACCTCCGAGATCCAGCGCCTCGTCATCGCCCGGGCGCTGCTCGGCGAGGCCGCGCGCCTCACCGACTAGGAGGTTGACATCCGGCTCAACTCGGTGCGAGGGTCGCGGGCAGCAGGCCGCCGCGTTCTCCGACCGCTACCGCGTCGTGCGCTACGACCTCCGCGGCCAGGGGGAGAGCCGGCGCCACCCGCGCGAGGAGCTCGACATGGACACCCAGACCGACGACGCCGCGGCGCTGATCGAGGCGCTCGGCCTGCGCGACGCGACGTTCGTCGGCAACTCGATGGGCGGCTTCATCGGGCTGCGGCTCGCCGCGCGGCGGCCCGACCTGATCGCCTCCGCGGTCGTCATGGGCACCTCGGCCGACATCGAGGAGCAGGCCGAGGCGATGGACCAGCTGATCGCCGCCGTCGGGGAGCACGGGATGGCCCCCGTCCTCGACGGCGTGTTGTTCTTCATGATGGGCGACACCACGCTCAACGACCCGTCGCGCGCCGAGGTGCTCGCGGGCGTCAAGGAGCTGCTGGCCAGCCGGACCCCGGAGTACGCCGACGCGGCCTGGCACATCGCCCACCGGCCCGGGATCCTCGACGAGCTCAAGGACATCGCGATCCCGCTGACCGTCGTCGCCGGGACCGAGGACCACACCTACCCGCCGCCGAAGTCCGAGCAGATCGCCGCGGGCGTGCCGCACGCGACGCTCGTCGTCATGGAGCGCACCGGCCACGTCCACGCGCTGGAGAACCCCGACGCGGTCAACGCCGTCCTGGAGGAGCACCTGGCGCGGCTGGGCGCTACGGCTCGACCAGCCCGCGCCTGATCGCGTAGCGCGTCAGCTCGACGCGGTCGCGCATGCCCAGCTTGCCCAGGACGTTCTCGCGGTGGCGCTCCACCGTCCGCGGGGAGATCACCAGCAGCTCGGCGATCTGCTCGGTCGTGTAGGCCTCGGCGACGAGCTTGACGACCTCCTGCTCGCGCGGCGTGAGCACCTCGCCCGTGGTCTCCTCGCCCGCGGCGGCCGCGTCGAGGTGCTCGCGGATGATCGTCCGGACCGCCGGGGGATAGAGGAACGGCTCGCCGCGCAGCGCCGCCCGGCACGCCTCGAGCAGGTCGCGGTCGGCGGCCGACTTCAGGACGTAGCCCGCCGCGCCCGCGTTCAAGGCCTCGAAGAAGTACTGGTCGACGTCGTGCATCGACAGCATCAGGATCCGCAGGGCCGGCCGCCGCGCGGTCAGCTCGCGCGCCGCCGCCAGCCCCGTCCGGCGCGGCATCGCGACGTCGAGGATCGCCAGGTCGACGTCCTCGCGCAGCCCAAGCTCGACGGCCTCGATCCCGTCGCCCGCCTCGGCGACGACGTGCAGGTCGGGCGCCGCGTCGAGGACGTGGCGCAGCCCGCGCCGGACCATCGCGTGGTCGTCGGC
>JAOPZD010000082.1 GCA_025964295.1 Conexibacter sp. | reverse complement strand
CGCTTGGCGTCCGTGCGCGGCGCGTGGCGCGTCAGCCACAGGCCGGCGACGAGGCTCACGCCCGCCAGCGGCAGCAGCCAGGCGACCTGCCCGCCGACCTCCGCGTTGAACAGGCGCCACAGGCCGGCGACGCCGCCGAAGCTCGCGCCACCGCCGCCGCCCATCCCGCCCTCGTTGCCGGTCAGGCGGCCGAAGCCGTTGTACCCCAGGATGAGGTCCCACACCGAGCCGTCGGTCGAGCCGCCGATGTAGGGCTTGGAGCCCGGCCACAGCGTGACCGCGACCGGCCAGGCGGCGCTGACCGCGAGCATCGTGGCGAACGCCGCGCCGAGCTGCGCCACGCGCTTGCCCAGCGCGGGCGGCCCGGCCAGCAGGTACGCCGCGCCGAGCGCGGGGACGACCATCCAGCCCTGGAGCATCTTGGTCATGAACGCCAGCCCGACCATCGCGCCGGCCAGCAGCAGCGGCCGCGTCCGGCCGGTCGCGATCGCCTTCTGCGTGAAGAACGCCGAGGCCACGAGCAGCAGGACGAGCAGCGCATCGGGGTTGTTGACGCGCGCGATGGCGATCGTGATCGGCGTCGTGGCCAGCGCCAGCGCCGCCGCGATGCCGGCCGCGGGCCCGAAGGCGCGCTTGACCGTCGCGTACAACAAGCCGACCGCCGCGATCGGGCACAGCGCGTCGGGCAGCAGCATCGAGAAGCTCGAGTAGCCGAAGACGCGGGCCGACAGCCCCATCATCCACAGCGCCAGCGGCGGCTTGTCCACCGTGATGAAGCTGCCGGGATCCAGCGACCCGAAGAACCAGGCCTTCCAGTCGACGCTCGCGGACTTCACCGCCGCGGCGTAGTAGTCGTTCGACGTGCCGCTGATCGTGAGGTTCCACAGGCACAGGGCGGCGGCGAGCGCGAGGACGCCGAGCAGCGCCGGGCGGACCCACGCGGGGTCGGCGGCGGAGCGGCGGACGGGGCGCGCAGACGCCGGGCGCCGCGGCAGCGCGGGCGCGGGAGGTGGAGCGGTGGTCGTGGCCATGCGGGCAGCATCGACGCCGCCTGCGCGAGCCCCGTGGGAGCTTCCTGGGAGCCTGCTGGGCCGCCGACCTTCCGCGAGCCCGAAGGCCGCGCCATCCCTGGCGCGGCCTCGCGGGTCCTCCTGGGCGGCGGCCGTTCCAGGCCGCCGTCGGCTCAGGCGCGGACGAGGCGCAGCATCGTGGCGCTCGTCCCGGCGGTCACCTTGACCTTGACGCCGTGGCCGCCGCGGACCACGCGGGCGACGCGCGCCCGGTCCTTGGCCTGCAGCTTGACCACCAGGGCGCGCGTCTTGCCGCCCTTGAGCGTGAACCTGGCGTGCGCGATCGTCCTGCCGCGCAGCGCGATGCGCAGCGTGCCGGTGCACCGCTTGCCGTGCGAGGCGGGGCAGGTCAGCTTCACGACGACCGTGCCGTCGGCGCGGAGCTTCAGCCCCTTGCTGTCGATCCGCGGCCAGTGCCGCTTGCGCTGGTGGGGCGGGTGATACCCGCCGCCGCCGTTGCCCGGCCCGCCGCCCGGACCGGGCAGCCGCACCCCGGTGACGAACACGCGGTCCGGCCCGGCGATCGTGCCGAAGTCGCTCTGCACGACCGCCCGGTAGTGGATGGCGCTGTACTCCGGCAGGGCGCCGAGCGTCGCGCTGAACGCGACCGGCGTGGTCGCCACGCCGAGGCGCTGGTCCGGCGTCCGGTTGCCGTACGACGTGGTGACGCCGTACTCGAAGAACGCCTTGACGGCGGCGCCGGCCGGGTTGACCGACCCGGCGACGCGCGCCGAGCTGAGCGTCACCGAGCCCGCGTCGCCCGTGACGACGTCGGTCGGCTGGTAGGCGTGGGCCAGCAGCCTCTGCGGCGAGCCCTCGGTGGTGTGCAGGACGAACGGCGTGCCGATCGCCTGCGACGGGGCCGCGGCGCCGTCGGCGGTGAACGGGTCCGCCGTGTTGCTCGACGACAGCGGCGAGCGGACGTCGGCGTCGGGCGGATCCAGCCCGCCGTCGACCTTGAACGTCGCGGTGCCCGGGCCCTCGAAGTGGCCGACCACCGTCTTGAGCTTGCCGGCGATGCGGCTGTGCCAGCTGATGTACGGGGTGTTGCCCGAGAACGTGATGTCCGGGCGGGAGGCGTCGATCGCCGGGTTGGAGACGGGCTGTCCACCGTTGAACAGCTCGAAGTGATCGCCGCCCACGAGGCGCGCGACGAAGATCGCGTGCGTCCCGCTGCCGGTGTCCTCGGACCAGACGGTCCACGGCACCGTCGGGTTGCCGGGCGTCAGCGTGCCCGTGGCGATGCGCGGGTCCTCCGCGTCGTGGCCGGGCACGAGGTTCTGCGAGCACCCGTCCTCGGCGGCCGTGCTGACGGCGCAGGAGCCGAAGCCGTGCGCGCCGCTGGTGTCGAGCGCCCCGGCGCCCCCGCGACCGACGACGACGTAGCGGAAGCCGCCGTCGGCGCCCGCGTCGGCGACGGCCTTGGCGGCGAAGACCTGCTCGTTGCCGCGCAGCCCGATCTGGCTGGCGCCCTGCTCGTACCAGACCACCCACGGCACCGTGTCGCCGGGGCCGGTGAACGCGAAGTCCGGCTCGATGCCGTCGCGCGTCGGATCGACGTTGAGCGTCGGGTCGGTCGCGCCGGCCGAGGTCGCCGCGCCCTTGGTGATGCGCTTGATGCCGGTCTGCTGCCAGCAGAACTGGCTGACGCTCGTGCCGCCGCCCGGAGCGTTGGTCGAGCAGTCGGTGGACTTGATCGCCCGCGAGGCGAAGATCTGGTTGGGCGACGTGGCGTCGTTGGCGCCGCCGCCGTCACGCTCCTGCCAGGCGACCCACGGCACCGGGTTGGCGCCCGCCACCGCGGCGCCGCCGACGACCGCCGGGTTCTCGGCGTCGCGGTCGGTGTGGATGTTCAGCGACGGGACCTCGTGCGCCGGTGCGCGGTCCTGACCTTCGGGGATCCACGTCTTCGCGGTCGCGTCGAAGCGGCTGGCGAAGATGTTGGTGGCCGTGCCCAGGTTCGGGTTGGGCTCATACCAGGAGACCCACGGCACCGTGCGGGCCGCGCCGGCGAAGTCGATCGCCGGCGCCTCGGCCTCCTGGCCGGGGTCGATGTTCAGCGACGCGGGCGAGCCCTGCGTCCGCCACTGCCCGTCCTTGAACGCCCGGACGAACACCTGCTGGTGGCCGGGCGTCCGCTGCTCGAAGGTCGCCCACGGGACCCGGACGCCAGCGGCGGCCAGCGAGCCCCCGACGACGTCGGAGGCGCCGGCGTCGCGGCCGGGGTCGATCCCGGCGGCGACGTCGTCGTTGACCTGGCCGCCGGGCGGCAGGCCGGTCAGTGCTGCGGGGGCCGTGGCCGCGGCCAGGCCGAAGGACGCGATCGCGGCAGCCGTCACCGCGGCACCGCGTCGCTTGATGCGCGAGCGCATTGGAGGTGCTCCTTTGGGAGGTGGAGGGGACTACAGGGAGGAACGCCCGCCGCGCGACACGCCCAGGCCGGCCAGGGCCAGCAGGGCGAGCAGCGCGCCGAGGTAGGTCAGCAGCGGCGCGCCGGTGCGCGTGAGGTCACCGGCGTGCAGCGCGGGGAGCGCCAGCAGCGCGAGGCACCAGGCCCCGAGCGTGGCGTACGGGATGAAGGCCTCGGAGGTGCGGCGCAGGTCGTAGGCGCACCACGTCAGGGCCGCGCCGATCATCGCGATCCACGACGCGTCGGCCTGCGCCAGCAGCGGCGTCTGGGGCCAGGGCCACAGCGCGCCGAGCGCGACCGGGAAGGCGAACTGCGCGATCGCGCCGGCGAGCATCGCCACGCCGGCCGCGAGCGACAGCACGCGCAGGAGGCGCAGCCGCGGATCGGACAGCATCGGGCGGATCGTGAGCGCCCGCTGGCGGGCGGCGAGGTGGGCGACGCCCAGCGGCGCGAGCGCGTAGACGCCGGTCCACGCCCACGTCGGCGGGTAGTCCCAGCGGAAGCGATCGGTGTGCAGCAGCGTCGCGGCGAGCAACCCCACCGACAACGTCACGAGCGCGACGGCCAGCGGCTGGGCCGAGCGCCAGCGGTCGGCCGCGAAGACGACCAGCGCGGTCGCCACGATCCCGGCGAGGTAGCCCGCGCCGAGGAACGCCGCGGAGACCGGCGGGTGGATCGCCCAGGCGTAGCCCGTCGCGGCCTGCGCCGGGAAGACGTACAGGAACCCGGCGTTGAGGACCGCGAGCACGAGCAGCCCGAAGACCGCGGCGCGCGTGGAGCCCTGCAGGCGTCCGGTGGGCGCGGGAGCGGTCGTCATGGGCAGGGCGGCCTCAGGGGATGGGGACAGCAGAGACACGGATCACCTCGGTCTGGTGGCCGAGGCACTCGGGGAGCTGCTCGAGCGCGGCCGTGGGGTCGGGAGCCTCGACGAACCACCACAGGCCGTGGCCGCCCTGCGGGCAGCTCGACAGCGCCTGGCGATGGCGCAAGGGGCTGGCGAAGCCACGCCAGGAGGCGTACACCCGCCCGCACTCGGCGGGGCTGTGGTGGTGGCTGAGGAGGAACGTCGGCACGCGCTGCAGGCTGACGGCCGCGAGGCCCCGAGAACATCAGGGAACCCCCTGCTCTTGGCCCCGCGACCCCCTGCCCTCACCCGCCGCGCGCACGCTCCACGGCCCCCGCGACCGCCACGCGCCCGGACACGCCGAGCTTGGCGAACACCTTGGTCAGGTGGCTCTCGATCGTCTTCTCCGAGAGGAACAGCTCGGCGGCGATCTCGCGGTTGGTGCGCCCGGCGGCGACCAGCTCGGCGATCTCGCGCTCGCGGCCGCTGAGGCTC